>CASEYA010000142.1 GCA_949291975.1 uncultured Christensenella sp. | reverse complement strand
CCATGGTATTATGTATCGAGCAGTGAGAGTGGGACGAAATACAGTGAATTAAGTGGAGATTACGCACTGGAAGAAGGAGCGGTATACGGTTATGATTTGCTGTTTGAGATAAAATTGAGCCAAGGAGGAGAGATAAGCAGTGAGGAGTGGAATAGTTATAGCCATGATATAGAGTTTAGATATAAATTCAATCAAAGTTATGTTAGTGACCCAAGGCTGTATGATAGCGGACTTAACACCAAGATAAAATATGTAGTAGAGGTAGTATATAGCACAGCGGACATAACGACATTAGACTTTGAGACAGCGAAAGGGAATGAAGAGCTAAGTGGATATAAATATCTAGAGATAACGCAAGGGAACATAGAGGCATGGATAATAAGCATCAACAGTGGTGAGTTTCACATGACATTCAATCCGGCGCTTAGCCAAAGCGGAGGAGGGAATAGTTATAGTTTCAACTTGCAAGAAGTAATAAAATATATAGATGAAAGTTGGCTAAGTTTTGGAGATTTAACGGAAGGATACTATTATATAAACATCAAGTTAACAGATGGAGACGGGCCATATTTAGACGGGAGTATATGGAGTGAATGTTCATTTGTTAAGGCGCCATGGCGAGTAGAGGATGTATCGGTTGTGGATGGACGCAGTGACGGAAGTAAGACATTAATATTAAATAATGCAACCAGAGTAACGGACATACAGAAAGAGGCATGGGCGGACGATACAGTAAAGGACATATACATAGAGGCGAAGGTATATAAAGCGCAAGGGGCCTTGCCAGAGGGGTATGAAGTTATAGCATACTATAAGAGGACGGCAAGCGATGAAGAAGTTGAAGTAACTTTTGAGCGAGGTTCAGATAAGATAGCGGTAGTGGAAGAGAGCGATGAATATGCGGTAATAAGAATAAGCATAGCGGACATATTCCTAGATGGAGGAGTGTTAAGCAAATATTCTGGATTAATAAGTTTCAGAGTTTTAGGTTTAGAGGCTGAGAATGCGAAACAATCGACAATAAATTCAGCGGAGAAGCTAGATTATGCGAGAAGTCTAGTGAACTATGTGAGACTAGATGCGGTAATGGTGAATGCATATAATGCGGATAACAATCTAGCGCAACTTACACTTATGTGGGAATGGGATTTTCCAGTATACTATGAAGCTACGAATGATAAACTTGCGATACAGCCAACGCTAAAGATAATAAACTATAGAAGTGCTGATAGAGTAAGCGTAGATAAATATGGAGAGGACGAGTTTTTAATTGCAGGATTAAGCAACCATGAGAATGCGCAGACAAGTTTGTTAAATGATAGCAGAGTTGAGGGGTCGTATACGCACACATTTGTTGCGAATGGAAGTCCGCTTAACTTGCAGAGGAGCACCTCAAATGCCACAGCGGTGGTAAACTATTTAAGTTATCAAGTAATAGTGCCACAGGGGGCAGAGTATGAGTATCTGTTAAACTCAGAAGTTGCCACTCAAGACATCACATACATAGAGGGCTATAAAGCGCCAACAGATGTATGGGTAGAGAATAGGTATATAAACTATGGTCATGGGACTGAAGAATACATTTATAATAATGAGAGCATAGAAGATTTAAGTGAGGAATTCCACAAAGTAACCTTTAGCATGCAGACTGAAAGTTTTATCAATGAAGGGATATACAACGGACGAACGGTAGTATATAGTTTTGTGCAAATCAAGACATACACAGAGCAAGACAGTGTAAATCCAATCAACGGGATAAACGGAGTAATTTTGCAGATAGCATATTATGCTGATGATAATGTTGGAGAGGAGCTAGCGTTTATCAGGATATGTAACCAGCAAGGCGAAGAGATAGATAGGATAAGTGATTTTGATGGGACAGTAGACTTAGAGAACGATATAATCACGGTATCAGTAAATGCGATAGGGTTAAAATATCTGTTTGGAGAAGGCGATTATGCTAGGACGCCGGGGAAATACATGTTTAAGTTTGTGGTATACGTGCCATATGAGGAAGGCGAGGAAGACCCTAACTATAACAACACGCAGTCCACAATGGAAGACATAAATGGTAAGCCATATTATTATAGACATCATGTTAGGATGGATACGCCGGTAATAGATGGATTAACGATAAGGAACAACGATGACGAAGATGCGAGAGAAGACATAGGCAATCATCTAGACGGAGTATACATCAAATACACAGGCGAGGCGGAGGACTTTACCATAGAATTCAATTTAAGTGATGTTTCGGATAACACGAGGGCAGTATATATCATAGCGAAGAACGGCGGAACAGCGGCGAACCAAGAGTATTGGGGGCTGTTAGTAATAAAAGATAAAGCAGGTAATCTAGCATCTGGCGTAACCAAGACAGGGGACAGAAGTTATAGAATAATAGTAAGGCCAAGCACATATAACGAAGCGTTTTGGAACTTGTTAACGGTAATGCCTGGGAGTATTAATTTTTATGCACAGAGTGTAACGGTAGATTACTTCCCACAAGTTGAAGGACATTATTGTGAAGTTTACCGAGAAGGAATATTTATTGAAGCGGTTGAGCAGGATGACGCTATATATGTTGATAGTTATGCGAGTCTTCCGGTGCAGAGAGAGGT
>CASEYA010000141.1 GCA_949291975.1 uncultured Christensenella sp. | reverse complement strand
TATCTAAGCACGCCAGAGGTAAATTTGAAGCACACCAGAGGAGAGACAGATAGGTATGAGCTCACATGGAATATGATAAGCGGAGCGAGCGAATATGAGATAGACATATTAGTGGAAGAAGAGAAGAGAAGTATATTAAGCGAAGTAATAACAACGGCTGGAACGATATATGAGTTAAGTGAAGAGACTGTTGCTCTTATGAATGCAGAGGAGACCACAGACTTTGTTATAAGGGTTAGGGCAATCAGTAGTGAGGAATATACACAAGCAAGCGAATGGGGCGAGGTAGAGGCGCATACATATAAGCAGATAGAGACGCCAGTTATAGAATATAAATATGAGATAGATGAAGAAGGTGAGACACACAAGATAACATGGGATACTCTTAGATATGCTGAGGGGTATAGAGTATCTGTATATAGAGATGGAGTATTGGTTGGAGAGATGGCTGCAGGAAGTGGTAGCACTGAAGCGATAATCAATAACTATATTACAAGCGTAGGAATATATACAGCGAGCCTAGAAGCATTTAATAGTTCAGAGTATATAAGTAACGCAACCAGTGAGAGCATAAGGTTTACGGTATATGGGACAACACCAACGGTAACGGGGCTTGAAGTAACGAGGAATGCTGGAAGCGAGAATATAACGATAAGATGGAATTCAGCGGAGCAGTCTACTGAATACTATGTATATATAGTTGGAAGGGAAGGTCAAGTAATAAACTATCCAGAATCCAGCGTAGATTATATAGTAACGAGTAATAATTACTTGCAGATACCAATTACACTCAACCCAGAGGGATATTATGAAGTAAGCATAATAGCGAAGAGGGCAGGAGAATATTATTACCAGAGTAGAGAGGTAAGTAAGACCTTTGAGTTTGCCAGTTTAAATCTAGCCAGTCCAAATATAGAATATAATGAAGACAGTAAGGTGCTGAGGGTATTTCCACAGGCATATAAAGGAGACGGGGTAGGAGCATTAACCAGTGATAACAATGGATTTAGGGTAAAGGTATATATAGGTGAAGAAGAGGTTGGAAATATATCGATAAGTAAATCAAGCACGAACTACACTTCTTATGACATCACTTTAAAAGAATTGTTAAACGGACTACCTGCTGGGGTATATGATATAGAGGTATATGCACTTGGTGGATATTTGATATGGTTAGACTCAGAGGCGACCAGAGATGAGATAAGGAATGTGTTGCCACTTGAAGCGCCAGTGCTTATGGAGATAGAAGATGACGGGCTTGGGTTAAGCGGAACCAATCCAAAGACGAAATGGAGTGAAGTAGAGAATGCTGTTGGATATAGGGTAAGAGTTGACAACGAGGAAGTAATAGAGTTAAGAAGAGACGAGCAAGGATATGTAGTATATAATATAGACGGAGAAGAGGCTGAAGGATATGTTGTTGAAGTTTTAGACGGAGTAATTACGGTAAGCGGATGGGACACATATTTTGTTAACAAAGGGACAGGGACATATGAGATTTCGGTCAAGGCGCTAGCGGAGGAAGAGACGGTATATACTGATAGTGAATGGAGTGAAGGGAAGAAGTATAACCTAGATAGAGAGTTAGCGTCTCCAAGTAATCTGGGAATATATCAGAACACTGATTTAAGGAATAATAATGTATATTTAAGATGGGATAGATATGAAGCGGATGGAGAGACGCCGATATATGATGAGACAAAACAGATATTCACGATTTGTGTAAATGACGAAGTATATAATAACATATCGATAGGGAACTGTATCATAACAGGAGCAAGTTATTTGCAGTTTAACATAACAGAAGCATTAGTTCCAGGCAACGAGAACAGTGCATATATAATTGCGAATGCATATGATTATTTTGACGAAGCGACCAGCGAGGTATTAAGTAATATTGAATGTTATCACTTTTTAAGTGATGTTGAAGTAAATGTAACGGGAAGCATAGACCAAGAGAGTGGAGATAGGGAATATGTGTTAACCTTTACGAATGCGGGATATGCTAACTTATATAAATTTAGATATGGCGAGACAGGGAACATTAGTTATAACTTTTTCAGGTCAAGGGAATCAGGGTTTAATGTATCGATAAGCCTAGATAGTGCAGAGATACCTGCCTATGATACAATAGAGATAACAGCGAACATAAGTTATGATGAGAATCAGAAAGAGAAGGACACACAAGAAGGTTTAAGAATCAATGCAGAATATGTGGTTGCATTTGAGTGGAAGATAAGTTATACAGACGATGTTAAATTGCCAGCGATAAGTAATTTAAGTTTTGACCAAGAAAGTTCCACATTCAGTTGGGACTATGATGCCAATGCGATAAGTGGGGTATCATACTTTGCATATGAATATAGATTCACGCAAGCATCTGGGCAAGCATATAGTGGAATATTTGAGATAAACTATAGTGGTGGAAAATATAAAGGAAGCATAGAGTTTGCGGATGCAGGAGAGATAGAGATAGCGATTACGCCAATCAGTTCATCAATCAACAGACAGAACGGAAATGCGGTAAGGGGGACCTTTGATGTTGTGACCAAATTAGCGACTCCGCAGAATGTTGAGATTTTGGAAGAGGATGGAACAGTTTACATAAGATGGGATGAAGTTCCAAAGGTTCAGACAGCGAATAGTTACACGGTGCTGTTGTTTGTTGGGGATGACGAGATAGGAATAGAGAGGATAGTAAGTAATTCTAGTGGGCAAGTAAGGATAGCGGTAGCCACATTTGGAGTTAACCTTGATGGGCAGTTAGTGTTAAGGGCTAGAGTAAAAGCGAACGGGCACACAGCCACTGAGAGTGGAGGATACTACTATCAAGACAGTGAATATGGAGTATCCAATGAGTATATATACACACCGGACATAGCGGCGCCAGAAATCAGTATAAATGGGAATGAG
>CASEYA010000140.1 GCA_949291975.1 uncultured Christensenella sp. | reverse complement strand
GAGGAACAATGAAAAACAAAGATAATACAATAAACACAAAAACTGCGCAAGAGAAAAAGCACAGATTTACACTTTTGATTGGTGCTACACTTATCTCGCTTGTGTTTTTTTGTATGTATATTCATGCCAACTATATAAATACAAATGCAACCTATAACTCAGACACATCATCATATGTTACGGTGGATGAAATTTGGAATGCTGAAGAAGGCTTTTTTGACGGAGAAAGACTAGCTACCTTGTTGCAATATATTGTAAACGATGAAACCATGATGACTAACACCGCTAAAATGCAAGGTTCTGTTGTTATGTGTGCAGGAGGAAATCTTAGTTCTGCAGATATTCGCCAAAGCACAGCAAATGGTAAAACAAACAATCAAGATGTTCAAGTTGTTTTTAACGGACTTATTTGGCAAGTTGTATATTTATCCTCAGACCAAGACGGCAATGATATTTTGACCCTTTGGCTTTCGTCAAGTCAGCAAGATAAATGGCAAGGAAAAACGGGTGGAATAAGTCACAGTTTTTCCACATCAGGAGATTTAACATCAAATTGGGCACATGACTGGTGCAGTGATGATACATCAGGGCTATATCCTTCTAATATGTATTCTTCAAGTTATATAAGAGTGGTAACTCTTAACAATGGTGGCAGTTATGCAACTGACGCTTCATCAGCAACAGAATATAATCAAAGTTCAGAAAGTGTTTTTGCTGAGTTTACCATGGAGCAAATAGAAGGAAGTGTGACCAAATTTTTGGTTACCCCACGAAAAATAGACTATCAACAAACAGAAAGTGCCGTTGAGGTAATTAACAGAGATTATCTTCAACCAAATGACGCCTATGGTCAGCCAACCGTTGGATATTGGTCTGAATCTAAATTTGACTATTCCACAAAACCAAACTATGCTGATTGGGCAGATGATTATCTGTGGTTACCATCTCAAACAGAAACAGGATATTCTGATTCAAGACTGGGCATATGGCAAACATCGGCAAATCAAAGGCAAAATGATTCAAATTTTTCTTGGCTACGCTCGGGTCAGCAATATAGTTCTTACTTTTCGTGCTATCTTTCCAGTGATGGCTTAAGTGATGGATACACCGACACAACCTTTGCTGGTGCAGTGCGTCCTGCAATTCATTTAAACCTTAACGCAGCAGCAAATGCTTCACGAGGTTCGCCAATTTGGGACGGTGTTACAACAGAAGGCCCAATGTTGCAAGATATAACAAAGCAAAACAGCGAATCAAACCCATTTATTATAGATTGTGCTGCCAAACTTGCGTGGATAAGCGAAACAGCACAAAGTGCAGAATGTTATAATAAATATTATCTTCAAACAGTAGATATTAACCTCAACAATCATCCTTGGACACCAATAAACAACTCAGGTGCAAACAGAGCCTACTATTATGACGGCGGAGGCCACACCATTTCAAATGTTTACATCAACACGGAAGAACAATCTTTATCATCAAATAATAATATTGGGCTTTTTGGATATATCTATGGTTCTTCCAGCAAGCACGCATACATTAAAAACCTTGGTATTACAAACAGCACAATAAGTGGTAAAAACTCAAACCATGTTGGCGCTGTGGTGGGATATGCTTATCAAACAGATATTACAAATTGTTATAACCAAAACACAAACATAACTGCAGATAAATATGTTGGCGGAGTTGTTGGGGTTAATGGTGGAACAATCAGCAATTCATATAACACAGGAACAATAAGTGGAACTTATTATGTTGGTGGGATTGCTGGGCAAAATTTGGGAACAGTTAATAATACACATAATACAGGAATAATAAGTGGAAGTTATGATGTTGGTGGAATTGTTGGAGATAACAGCGGAAATATAAGCAATTCATATAACGAAACAACCGTAACTGGCTTGCAATCTCAACATATTGGCGGAGTTGCTGGCTGGAATAATGGAACAATTAGTAATTCATATAATATAGGAACAGTAAATGGTCCACTTGCTGTTGGAGGAATTGTTGGTGCAAATAATGGAACAATCAGCAATTCATATAACACAGGCACCTTATCTGGAACAAGCCGAGTTGGAGGAGTTGCGGGAAGCAATGTAGGAACAATTAGCAACTCATATAATGCAGGTGATATAACTGGAACAAGTGATTATATAGGCGGAGTTACTGGAAGTAATGATAGAATCATTACTAATTCATATAATACAGGTAAAGTAAGTGGTTATCAATATGTTGGTGGAATCGCTGGTATCAGTGCTGATAATGGAACAATAAGCAATTCTTATAACACAGGAGCAACAAGTGGATATCAATTTGTTGGAGGGGTTGTTGGATACATAAAAGGTTCAGTTAGTGCACCTGCAAGCATTTCCAGTTGTTATAGTGCAGGAGAAATCATTCGCTCAAGTGGAAGTTGGACTTCTTTTGGCGGTGTGGTTGGATATATTGAAAACAGCACAAATTCTCCTTCTCAATATGTCTCAGTTTCTTGGTGCTATTATGACACACAAACTTCTGGAAATGTGGTAACAAGTGCAATTGGCGAAGGCATGGGCTATCAATGTTATGGTCTCGCCACCACAGAAATGCAAGGCACCAGCCCAAGCATGAACCTATCTAGCACTTGGTGGAACTTTGCCAGCGGACAATATCCAACACTAAAATATGTAGCAAAAGCATAAATTTTATTATTTAATAAAAAATTAATATAAACAGCAAGACAATTAATAATTCG
>CASEYA010000139.1 GCA_949291975.1 uncultured Christensenella sp. | reverse complement strand
GTCATCAGTTGCACTTGTCCAATCTGTGCTTCCGTTTTGTGAATATTCATAGGTTAAAACATAGTCTGCAGAAGTAATAATGCTTTCAGATGTAATCACATCGGTAACAGCTGGAGTGATTTTGTGTGATTGTCCGTCATAGGTTGGGTTTGTAATGGTTTCTATGTTTACATTTGAAATGTTTCTTTCAGCAATTGTAAAGTATTTTGTTATTGTTCCAGTGTAACCATTTTGGAATGTGATGTTAATTTCAGCCTGTGTGCTTGCGTTAACATTGTTGCTGTATGTGTGAGTAAACTCATTTTCTGCAATAGCTGTTCCACCAAGTGCGCTTGAAAGTGCAAGGGTGAATGTTGGTTGCCATTGTGTTCCGTTATAGATGATGTCATCTGTTGTAAGAGTTAGAACAACATTATCTTCGGTAAGTTTCATGCTTGCAATGTTAACAGTAATGGTTGATGTTCCTGAATAGTTTGTGCTTGTTGGAGTTGCAACAATGGTAATTGTTCCAACGCTTTGCCAGTTAAGACCCTCATCGGTAAGGCTGGTATATTCATTGTCGTCGCCAGTTTTGGTAATTTTCAAAGAATAAAGATTTCCATCAAGAACATAGCTAGTTCCACGATTGTCATAAATTGCTAGGTTTGATGGTGTGAAAGGACTTCCTTTATAAACAACATCAACTGTTCCGTTTGTGCTGTTTGTGCTGTCAATTGTGATTGCACCAAAAGTGTTAAGTGGTCTTGGAGCAATTGTGAACTTGTAACCACTGTTTGTTCCCTTGAAGTTACCTGTTCCTGTGATTAAAACTGTTGCTGTTTTATCTCCAGCGTCAATGTTGTTTTGATAGTCAGTTCCATATGTTACAGCAAGACCACCACTTGTTGTAACGCTTGTTACCTGCAATGTGATTTCACTGCCAGTATATGTTGTGTCACCACTTGCAACAACAGTAAGTGTTTCGTTTGTGATGTCAAATTGTCCAACAGTGAATTGTGCTGGTGCTGTTGTTCCTGTAAAGTTTCCTGTTCCTGTAAGTGTTACAGAATAGTTTCCAGCATTAACAATTTCTGAACTAATTTCTGAACCACCAGAATAGAATGTTCTGGAATATGTAACATCATCGTTTGCAAAGCCATCAAGGCTTATTGAAGTAACAATGCTTTGTGGAGAACCGTTATATGTGTATGTTCCACTAACGCTTGCTGTTGCATCAGAAATATCTTTTTTCTTAATGGTAAAGTTTACTGAAATTTCGCCAGAATAGTTATTCAATCCTTTGAAGTAAACAACTGCGGTGTTTGTTCCAGCGTTTGTGTTATTACTATATCCACTTGTGCCTTTTGAGGTGTCAAGTGTATAGTCTTGACCATATGTAAGTGCTCCAAGAGCAATATCGCTAACAGATACTCGCAAATCGTTGCTTAATGTAATCGCTTTACCTATGTAGGTTGGTGCGTTTGGAGTGGTTGTAACTGTTGCGCCCTCTCCGCTGTTAGAAAATGTCTTTGCAACAATTTGGAAGGTTGTTGTTGCTGTTGTGTTAACGTCATAGTTGCCCTTACCTTTTATGGTTATGGTTACTGTTCCAACATCGGTGTGTCCTGTTGCGTCTGATGAATTGCTTGATGTGTAACTTACAATTTCATAATCCTTGCTGGTAAGTTGAACATTTCTTGCTGTGTCTGTAACAGTAAATGCTGGGCTGATTTCGCTTCCATTATATGTTTGGTCGGCAATTGAACTGAATGTAACATTTCCAACCAAAGATTTAGGTGCAATGTTAAAGGTTGTAGATGGGCTTGTGCCTGTGATGTTGGTTGCACCTTGGCTTGCTGATACATAAACAGTAACTGAACCTGCAGAAATGCAGTCGGTGCTGTATGTTATGTCATATTCGTCTGAAGAAATAACAAAGTCATTGCTGTTAACTTTAAGAGTAACAGTTGGTTTGTGAACTTGCCCGTCGTATGTAAAACTTGTTTCACTCAAAGAAATTTTTGCACTTGAAATGTTATACTTGTTGATTGTAATTGTTTTTGAAATTGTGCCAGTAAAGTTACCTGTTCCTTTTAGTGTTAAAGTATAACTTCCTGCATTTGTGGTGTTTCCACTTGTTGTGGTCTC
>CASEYA010000138.1 GCA_949291975.1 uncultured Christensenella sp. | reverse complement strand
GTTTAAGTTACTTGATTGTTCGTCCATTGTTTTTCAAAATGGCAAGTTCGCCTTTTGAATATCGAAAACGAAAAATAACTAAGTATAAAAATATAAAAGCGGAAAAACCTTTTGCAAGTTCGGTTAAAACAGACCTTTTGATAAATTTACGAACACCACAAAAACTTGTTTCGCTTTTAACTATTATGATAGGTATGCCGATTGCAATATATCTTTTGAATAAAATTTTCATGGCAATGGATACAAGTTTTGCTGGTGCAAGCATGGCTATAACATTTAATATTTTAATGATTTTATTGTTTGCACTTTCGTCAAGCACCGGTATAGCGTATATTTACAGCGAGGAGGGTGCTTCGAGCTATCTTAGAAAATCAATTCCACAACCATATTTTAAAAGCCTATTTTCTAAACTGGTAATTAATATTTCTGCAATAACAATTGGCATTTTAGCATCAGTTATTATTGTTGGTAGTTATATGAATTATAGTGTTGGAAATACCATTTTAATATTCTTGATTACCGAAATGGCATATTTAACGCATATATTGTGGAGTGCTGAACTTGATATAATGAATCCACAAACTGAACAATATAAAACAACAGGAACTCATTCAATGAATCCTAATGAAGTTAGGTCAACAATATATGCGCTACTTATGTCTGCAATAATAGCAGTTCTGGTTTATTTCTTTATCAGTGAAGATTTTAATTCAGTATGGTGGAAAGTGCTAATTTTTGTGTCATTGTTCATGATACTTAGAATTTGGCTTTACATCAACAAGATAAAAGTTTACTATAAGGAGAAAGGATAATGAATAAAGCAACAGTTTTGATAATTGGTGTGGTATATCTTGCCTCAATTGTTCTTATTTCACTTTTAGGACTTAATTCTGTTGTGGCACAGCCTAATGTGCCTGTTACAAAAATTGAATGCACTGGAGCGATTGGCCCTGGTGTAAGTGAGGGCACATATACAGATAAAGGTAACACATATCAACTTTTTTCGATGAAATTCACCGAAGCAGGACAATATAATAATGATGGACAGCCAACTGGAACTTACATACAACTTTCTTATCGTGTTTATCCAGATAATGCAAGCAATAAGTTGATAAGAATTACTGTTTCAAATGCCAGTGATAGTGCTTACGAATTAATTAAACTTCCAAGTGGAGAAGATTTAGGCTTAATTTTTATTAAAAGACGAGCTACTTTGATTGTGGACTTATGGGCTACTGATGGCTCAAATGTATCGACAAGAATTTATATTGATGCTTATTAGATTTTTATCATATAAAATTTTATGAATATTTTTAATTTATACAACAAAACTATATACAAAGGAGATTTATAATGCAAAAAATACTTAAATTTTTCATGGTTCTTTGCTTATGTATAATGCCTTTTGCAATTGTTGGTTGTGGTGGGACAAATGCAAAACCTGAATCTTTTGATGTTTCAGGATTGCCAACAAATGTTGAGGTAGGGGAAGAACTTGACACATCAAAGGTAACAGCAGTAGTTACATATGATGACGGAAAAACACAAAATTTTGGCAATTCAACCTTGAGTTTTGGTAAAATTGATACCACAACAACAGGTGAAAAAGAACTTAAAATAACATGGACAAGTGGTGATTATTCTTTAACAATAACAAAGAAAATAAATGTTGTTGAGCAGGCTGTTGATGTGTTTGTTTCATCACTTTCAAGTGGTGTTGTTAACGACTATAATGCAAAAAGGTCTGCTGATATTCCATCAGAAACAGCATTATTTAGTGACAATGAACAGCCTCTTTATGTTGGTGATGACAATGCATTCGATTTTAGAATGAATGTTGTTTTCCGTAATAGTGACGGACAACTTTTATCTAATGTTAATTTAAACCCAAAAACAAATGTTATTGTGGAGCTCTATAATGGCACCAGTTATGTTACTTTGAATGAAGAGGCAACAAATGCCGATGAGAAACTTTCAACATATGTTACTGTTAATAAAGACACAACTTTTGATTTTACTGATGTAGCAATAGATAAAACATTTAGAATTACAATTGAAGCAGTTGATAGACATCCAAATTATTCTGAAGAAGATGTAACATTTACTGCAGAAGTTGTTGTTTGTGATGGTTATAATGTTTATGATGCTGAAGACTTGATGGTTTATGACAACACTTCAACATATTACGAAACTTACAGACAAGAGCATAATATGCCTAGTTCTGTAAATGGAGTTATCCTTCAAGCAGATATTCAAGTTACAGCAAAATACATTGACCCAAGCCTTTTATGGCAAGAAGGGGATGCTAACTTTGCAGAAGCACAAGCATCAACAAATCTTAAACTTGCAGGAACACCTAAAAACACATCTGGACGAGGCCTTTACAAAAGAGTGATTGCAAGTGGTGAAACATTTAATTTTATTGGTAACTATTTTAGTATTGATTTATCTAAATTCCCAAAAGCAGTTGTTGAAGAATCTGATGGTTCATACAAGGGTGTTCACTATGAATTAGATGACAGCAATAACTATGTGAAAGCAAATTACATTACCTCTTTCCACACAGCATTTTATCATGTTGCAAGTGAAGAGGGCAGTGCATATGAAAATGTAAACATAACCGCAGAAACTCAAGTTAACTGGAAAAACATTTCATTTACTGGAAACTCAACATATGATTCTGACCCAAGAAGTTCAGGTGGAATTTTGCTTATGAAAGATTTTTATATCAATTTTTCAGGATATAACACAATCATGAACAATTGTTATCTTGGATATTTCTTTAACTACGGCAATCCCCTTGAAACAGACACAAGATATGAACAAAATGAATATATTGGAACATATCGAATTGAAAAAACAAAAACTTTTAATTCTTTCCAATGCTCGCTCTATGTTTACGGTTCAAACAATGTTGTAGTTAAAGACTCTGTTATGAAACGTTCTGGAGGTCCTGCAATAATTGCTGACCATACTGGAATGAGTAATAATGATGTAACAACAGGCTTTATTCCTGGAATTAATTTAATAAATACAGAAGTAGAAGCAAAATGTTCAGGAAGAGAACCATGGTTTACCATTTATGGTGCAAGCACAATTATGGGACAACTTCAAAACCTAGAAATGCTTTTTGACGGCACAGCAATTGACACAGGTAAAACCATTTTTGCTGGAACGCAAACCATTGGTGGTAATCAAGTTGGACAATTTAACATTATTGGTATAATTAAGAAAGGTGGTTCATTTGATGTAACATCCACACAACATGTTGACGGCTACATTAGAGTTTTTGACACAGAAGAAGATTATAATACTTTCTATGCAAACGAACAAGAGAACACAACATCACAACTTAACATGTCTGGCAATGCTGCAACAAGCTCACGAGACAAAGGACTTTATTATGTTGAAGATGGTTCAACAAATGGATACTGTGCTTTAGATTTAG
>CASEYA010000137.1 GCA_949291975.1 uncultured Christensenella sp. | reverse complement strand
TTCCTATCTTCTTTTCTGCGATGTATATCAAGAGGTTTATGGAAATTTAGACAGTTCAATGAACAGACCAATTTCCACCTTTAACACCGAAACAGAATATGTCTATCTAACATATGTAATGGGTGTTTTGTTGTTTGATAGCATTGCAGAGGTGATAGGACAAAGCAAAATGGAAAAATGCTTGCAAGCACTCTATGAAAAATATGCAATGCAGGAAATCACTCCCACACAAATGATAGAAACTTTCAGCAAAACAAGTGGACGAAAAATTGAAAGTTACATTGCTTCTTGGCTTGACGGAACAGTGATTTTGGAAGAACTCAGTGCGTAAGATGATAAAAATTATTATATAAAAATGGAGAAGATATACTCCATTTTTTAAATTTTTAATGAATTTTTTTACCAAACATAGATAAAAATTCAGTCAACAATAAAAAATCCACTCACTCTTCAAGCCTAGATTATAAGAGAGAAAATATTTTAAAAAACAACAGATGTAAAAGTTATATTTGCAAGTTTTTAGTTGTTTAGTTTTTGTGTTACGAGAGAGAATAGAGATAAAAACATTTAAAACAATTTTGTGAGGGCTTTGAATATTTTTGATGTTATGAAAGATTGTAAAAATAGAAACAAAGACCTTTAAAACAGGGTATGCAGGTATGCAAGATTTTGATTGTTTTAAGTTTTTTTGTTGTTGGAGATAGGAACAAAAAAGGTTAAAACGGGCTATTGCAAGGGCTTTTTGCGTTTGCACGCAAAAGCGCACACAAATGTGCGCACAGCGCCACTGGCGCAAAGCCCTTGCGCGCTCCTCATAACCCAGCAAGTTTATATAAAAAGGAAAAAATATATAAATAAAGAAAAATCTAACTAATAACCTTAAAACAAAATTTTATAATTCGCCAAGCCCTTATAATATGAAAAGAGATAGATATTAAATACAAAAAATATTTTTTAATCTTAAAGAAGACAAGCCCTTGCACGCTTTTTATAACCCACCAAGCCATTATGAGTGGGAAAATATATAAAGAAAAAAATAAAAAAATAGATGTTTTTTAAAAAAAGGTTTAAATATTTTAATTTTTACCAAAAAAACCATAAATTTGATTGCTAAAAACAAGAAAAATAGATATACTAATAGAGAAATAAAAAAGATAGGAGAAAACAAGGAATGGAAAAACAAAAAACATTTTCAAAGCGTAAAAAAGTGATGATGTTCTGTTTAATCAGTGTTTTCACCCTTATGTGTGCGGGGGGGGGGCTATTCATTGGTTAAACAATGAGCGCTCGTCAATCAACGCCACGCAAAACACAGACACCACCTCATATGTTATGGTGGATGAAATTTGGAACGAAACCGAGGGCTATTTTAATGGAGGTGCTTTAAGTTCACTGTTGCAATACATAACAGGAAATGAAGATATCAACGCAAGTGACATCACAACCCAAGGTTCAATTGGACAAACTAAAACCTCAGCAGATATACGAGACACACAACTTGCAGCGGGGAACACCTACACAAATGATAGCAGCAAAGTTGTTGGGCAAGATGTTCAAGTAACTTTTGGTGGCTTAACATGGCAGGTTGTTCACCTAACTCAAGACATATACGGAAATGATATAGTAACCTTGTGGCTCAGTTCCAATGTTCAAGATGAATTTGTTGGAGCAAGCAGTGGAGCGCATCACAGCATAAGTTCCAGCGGAGTATTAACATCCAGGTGGTCTGGTGGTTCAAGCTTGTATAACTGGTATTTCAATGTCAAAGACACAAACGGGAACATAACTCCAACCAATATGTATAGCACAAGTTATATAAGGGTGGTAACCCTTAACAATGGAGGAGATTACATATCCTCACAATCAGGGAATTATGATGACAGTAGTTCAGTAATGACTTTAACAACAGATGTTCCACAAGATGAAAATAGCGTATTTGCCATGTTTACCATGAATGATGTAGCGGGTAGTGTAACAGAATATCTGGTAACCCCAAGACAGGTAGCATATCAAGAGACAGAGAATGCAAACACACAATTTGGCAATTCAAATTACTATCCAAACGAAGCCTATGGAACACCAGGAGGTAGTGGAAGTTGGT
>CASEYA010000136.1 GCA_949291975.1 uncultured Christensenella sp. | reverse complement strand
TAATTATTACTTTACAGTAAAAGATACGAACGGCGATATAACTCCAACAAACATGTATAGCACAAGTTATATAAGGGTGGTAACCCTAAATAATGGCGGAAGTTATATATCCTCACAATCAGGAAGTTATAACAGCAGTAGTTCAGTGATGACTTTAACAAAAGATGTTCCACAAGACGAAAACAGTGTATTTGCCATGTTTACCATGAATGATGTAGCAGGTAGTGTAACAGAATATCTGGTTACACCAAGAGAAGTAGCATATCAAGAGACAGAGGCAGCAGCGAACTCAAATGTGAACTCAAGTTATATTTTTCCAAACGAAGCCTATGGAACACCAAGTGGTGGAAGTTGGTATACAGATTCAACATATGGCAGTGGTCAATCAATGACAAATAACACATACTATGACGCATGGGCAGACGACACATTATGGTTACCGTCTCGTTCAGAGACGGGATATTCCGATAGTTACAATGGCTTGTGGGAAACATCAACTCCTCAGAGACAAAATACTTCTACCGATTCCTGGCTGCGTTCCGGCGGCAGCCATACTGCCGACTATGCTTATGGTCTTACTGCGTCCGGCTCAAGCAGCAATCCCTACTCTGTAAGCATTTCTAGCGCCGTGCGTCCTGCGCTTCACCTTAATCTAAACTCTGCCGCAAAAAGCACCACCCGAGTTGCTGTAAGTGAAATTTGGAATGCAGAAACAGGCTGTTTTGACGGCGAGAACCTAGATTCTCTTTTGCAATATATCACGGGTAACAGCAGTATTAGAACAAGTGATATAACAGAGCAAGGCTCTTTGGGTGATATGCTCTCTTCAAACACGGCATATGCCGAAAACACAGCGCTCAGTTCTGCAGATATTCGCACAAGCACTGTTAATGGAAAAAATTCAAGTCAAGATGTGCGGGTAACCTTTGGAGGCTTGACATGGAATGTAACATATTTATCTCAAGATAAAGATGGTAACGACATCCTAACACTTTGGCTGTCAGATAACAAACAAAATATATGGGCAAATAGAGGAGCAGACGAAGGTGCCTACTATGGCTTTATAGACGGAGCCTTATATTCCGATTGGTCAGCAGATTTACAAAATAATTATTATACTGTAAACTATCCAACAAGTATGTATGGAGCAAGTTATATAAATGCAGTAACGCTTAATAATGGTGGTTCATATGTATCTTCACAATCAGGTGCAAATAATGATAGCGGTTCAATAATGACCTTAACTACAAATGTTCCACAAAATTCAAACAGTGCTTTTGCAATATTTACCATGGGTGATGTAACTGGAAGTGTTGTGAATTATTTGGTAACACCAAAAAATGTTGGATGGCAAGAAAATGAAATGAAATATGTTTATGTTTTTGCTAACGAAGCATGGGGACAAGTTGAAGCGGAAAATTATTATCCAGACAGTGCAAATGGTACTCCAGCTAACATTGATGGAAATAACAACCCAAACAATGCGAATATATATTATGATAATTGGGCAGACAGTTTTATTTGGTTGCCATCATTATCCGAGACAGGTTATAACAATTCAAATTTGGGAATTTGGGAAACATCAACTGCTCAAAGAGTTAATATATCAACATCAACAAGAGTAGACATTGGGTCAAACAACTCAAATGCTAGTATTGTTAACAACTATTCTTGGTTGCGTTCTGGACATTATGGAAATGCAAACAACGTTGTTACGCTTTATCCTGATGCTAGTTCTTATGTATATGGTAATGTATCTGTATCTAACGCTGTGCGTCCTGCGCTTCATCTTAATTTGAATGATGCTGCAAGCAATGCGCTTTATCCTACCTTGTGGGACGGCACTTCGACCGAGGCCCCAACTTTGCAAAACCCAAGTGCATCAAACAGCGAGACTAACCCATATATCATAGACACAGCAGCAAAACTTGCGTGGATAAGCGCAAATTTTGACCAAAGCAACTGCTATGGAAAATATTATCTGCAAACCGAAAACCTTGACCTTGCTGGTCACCCTTGGACTCCTATTAATAATGTTACAAATACCAACACCGAAAATCGACGAGCCTATTACTACGACGGCGGAAATCACACAATTTCAAACCTTTACATCAACACCGAAGAGCAGACTTTAAATTCAAATGACCGTATTGGCCT
>CASEYA010000135.1 GCA_949291975.1 uncultured Christensenella sp. | reverse complement strand
TTATTACTTTTTGTGATAAAGTTCTTTTTCTTGTTTAAGTTAAAATTTTATCTTTATTTCATTGCAACATTGTGATAAACATTTTGAACATCATCATTTTCCTCAAGATTATCAAGCATCTTTTCAAATGAAGCATATTTATTATCATCAAGTTCAATTAAATCGTGTGGAACTTGTTCAATTTCTGCACTGAGAATTTTTATTCCACTTTTTTCAAAAGCACTTCTAATTTGTGTGAGTTTTGTAACATCACCATAGATTGTAAAAATGCCATCTTTGTTATCTTCAACATCATCTGCATCTGCTTCAAGAGCAATCATTGTGATGTCATCTTCTTTTTTATCTGGCGCTTCTACAACCACAACTGCCTTTCTTGCAAAAAGATATGCAACAGCATTTGGGCCAGCAAGCGAACCACCAGCACGGTCAAAAATGTGGCGAATATCTGCTGATGTTCTGTTTTTATTGTCTGTAACAATATCAAGCATTACTGCTGAGCCACCTGGGCCATAGCCTTCGTAGACCATTTCTTCATAGTTTACACTGCCAAGTTCACCTGTTGCTTTTTTAATGGAACGCTGAATGTTCTCGTTTGGCATATTATTTGCTCTTGCTTTTTGTATAACGGTGGCAAGTCTTGGATTTAATGCAGGGTCGCCTCCGCCATTTTTAACTGCAATTGCAATTTCACGCCCAATTTTTGTGAACACATTTCCACGAGCAGCATCAGTTTTGGCTTTATCTCTTTTTATTGTTGCCCATTTACTATGTCCTGACATAATTATCCACTTCCTTTTATTTTTGTTTTAATAAATACATTAAAATCCCACCAGCAATTGCAACATTGAGTGATTCAACATCATTTTCCATTGGCAATGAGATTTTTTTATAACAATAATTTGCAATCTCTTTCTCAACTCCAAAAGCTTCACTTCCTAACACCAAACCAAAATGTTTGTCTAGGCGCTTAATTTGTGAAACATCTTCCCCATTCATTTCAGCACTTAGAAGATTGAATTTTGCTAGGTCGTTTAGGTTTTCTTTATCTATATCATATATGTTTGCATCAAAAATTGTGCCCATGGTAGAACGCAAAACCTTGCTGTTACGATGGTCAACACAATTATATAGATATATATCTTTGAACCCAAAAGCAACTGCTGTTCTTATTATTGTTCCAAGATTTCCTGGGTCAGCAATTCTATCAAGCACCAGAAAATCACCTGTTGGCAAAGCAAAATTTTTCTTTGGAAAACTTATTGTAGCAATAATGCCCTGAGAGTTTTCTGTGCTGGAAAGCATTTTGAAAACAGAACTGGAAAGTTTATAGACTGGACAATCAAAACTGTCATCAGTGAAAGCATTGTTCAAACTGAACACGGCAACGAACTTTGCATTCCGTTTCCTTGCGTCTTCCACCAATCTTTGTCCTTCAAGCAAAACCATGTTTGTTTTGTCAATATATTTTTTTTGTTTAAGTTTTGCAAATTTTTTGATTATCTTATTGTCTTTGCTTGTGATAGTTATCATAACAAAAACCTGCTTAATTATTTTGCACTAACTGCTGTTTTTGCTTGCTCAGCAAGTTTTGCAAAAGCAACTGCATCATTAACCGCAATGTCTGCAAGAACCTTACGGTTAAGATTTACGCCAGCAACCTTAAGTCCGTGCATAAAGTTGCTGTAGTTGATTTCATTTTGTCTGCAAGCAGCGTTGATTCTTGCAATCCATAAAGAACGCATATTTCTTTTTTCAAGTTTACGGCCAACATATGCATAGTTGCCAGATTTCATTACCTGTTGTTTTGCAATCTTGAATTGTTTGCTTTTTGCTCCAAAATAGCCCTTTGCCTTTTTCAAAATTGCATTTCTTTTCTTAATTGCATGTAATCCATTTTTAATTCTCATAATCTAAGTCCTCCCTATATAGCGTTCTTAATCTTTGGAGCATCGGCCTTTGAAACCTTTTCTCCTTTGCGAAGACGCATCTTCCTTTTACTTGTTTTGTTTGTCATCTTGTGTCCAGCATATTGACATCCACGTTTTATAACGCCATTTTTATTTTTTCTAAAACGCTTTTTTGCTGCACTGTTTGTTTTCATTTTTGGCATAATAGTATTTCTCCTTGATAAATTTTAGTTAATTTTTGGGAGCAAGAATCATGGTAATAATTGAACCAGCAAGTTCTGGTTTTTGCTCCACTGCGCAATCATCTTGAAGCATTTCATAAAACTTGTTCATGTTATCAATTCCTTGATGAGCAAAGCCAGCAAGACGACCTCTTACACCTTTTATGATAACACGCACTTTTGCACCAGATTGCAAAAATTTGCGGACCTGTTTTGCTTTGAAAAGCATATCATGTTCTTCAATGCGCATTGAAAGTTCCATGCATTTAACTTCAATTGCTTTTTGTTTTTTCTTTGCTTCTTTTTCTCTCTTTTGTGCTTCGAACTTATATTTGCCATAGTTCATAATTCGGCAAACAGGTGGTGTTGCGTTTGGCGAAATGTTAACAAGGTCAAGCCCTAATTCTTCTGCCTTACCTCTTGCATCTGCAAGACTTACAACGCCAAGTTGTTCGCCTTCCACACCAAGCAGGCGCACTTGTTGAGCTTTTATTTGCTCGTTTATCAATAATTCTTTGATGATGTTTTTCCTCCCAAAAATATTTTTATTAACGAAAAAAGAAGTGAGCAAAATGCAAACTCACTTCCCAAAAACAAAAAAATCAGGGATTTGAACCACAAATGATTCATGTAACCAATCTAGGAATCCCGACTGGTGAGAAGTGAGCCTTCTTCTTTGTTGGTATTCATGATAGCACAAAATGTTTAATTTTGCAAGCATTTTTTTAATATTATTTTAAAATTTCCACCCTGCCTTCATATAAATTGGCAATTAAAGAGATTAAATTGTGGTTTTTTCCACTGATAATTTTTATCTTGCTGGGCGAAAATTCAATTAGCCCTGTTATAATTTCAAAATCTTCTGCTTCATTAAAATTTTTTAGAAATATCAGTTTATTTTTTCTTTCTTCAAAAAATTGACAACTGCTGGATAAATCTATAATTAAAGATTCAACTTTTATATCCATATTTGAAATCAAAAATTTTAAAAGTTCTAATAATGTTTGGCTTTCTAAAAACATGCTCAGGTTTGAATTTGCAAGATTGCACATTTCTTTCCATTTTTGTAAAAGTGGTTGCAGTTTAAAATATAAAAAACTTTCAAGGACAATTTTATCGTTTAAAGACAAGATGCGAAGGACAATTTTTCTTTCAAGTTCGCTGTCAAAATATGTGTAAACTTTTATAAAGGCATTAAAAAGGTTTTCACTGCTTACGACCAGATTTATATGGTTTTTAAGATAATCAAACTTCATTTGGTAACAAATTGCATCACAAATTAAAATTTTGAGAAAATTTTTTAACTGATTTGCATATTGCTTGGGACAACCAACAGCAAGGCTTACCGAATTATCATATGCCATTAAACTTTGAATGCCCTTGAAAAAAGAAATGGAATTTTGCAGTTTGTTTGATATGTAATTTAATAAATGAACATTTTTTTTGCTTGCTTCAATTGAAATCTCCCACATAAAAAACCCCTTTTGCATTAGTGTATGCAAAAGGGAATTTAATACTCTTAAAACTTAAAAATTAGTAATCTTTTTTTGCTAGTGCAAAATAACCCTGTGGGTGCTGACAAACTGGACAAACGGTTGGCGCTTCTTTTGAAATGATGCGGTGTCCACAGTTAAGACAAATCCACTCGTTTTCTGCAACTCTTTTGAAAACTTCTCCTGTTTCAATGTTTACAGAAAGGTCGTTAAATCTTTGTTCGTGCTCTTTTTCAATTTTTGCAACACCACGGAAAAGTTCAGCAATTTCTTTGAACCCCTCTTCTTCTGCTGTCTTAGCAAAGTTTTCATACATGGTTACCCATTCGTAGTTTTCGCCTTCACTTGCCCATTTTAAGCATTGTTTTGTGTCGCCCATGCCGTGTGCAAGTTTAAACCAAATTTTTGCATGTTCTTTTTCATTAAGTGCTGTTTCTTGGAAAATTCTGCTAATCTGTTCATAGCCCTCTTTCTTTGCAATGCTTGCAAAATAGTCATATTTGTTTCTAGCCATGCTTTCACCAGCGAATGCTTCCATTAAGTTTTTGTGAGTCTGAGTTCCCTCAACTTCTTTCATCTTTTCTAATTTAATCATTTTGCTTTTCTCCTTTTTGTAATTGCTTGATTATAACAAATATCAAAAAGTTTATCAACTTTTTTTGCGTAGTTTATTTGTTTTTGTGCTTTTTGCACATTATTTAACTTTTTTTCTAATAAGTCCCTTTTCTCTTCCATTTTCACTTGGAACATAATAAGTTCTGTTTTTTAGGCTATCTGGCATATATTGCTGTTTAACATATCCACCAAAATCGTGTGGGTATTTATAAGGCATTTGTTTATCAAGAGTTGGATGATTTTTTAGATGATTTGGAACAGCATCATCTTTGACCCTTTGCGCATCGGTTGTGGCAGACTCCATTGCTTTTAAAACACTGTTTGATTTTGGCGCTTCACAAAGATAAATTACAGCATGAGCAATGGACAATTTGCATTCTGGTAAACCAATATTTTTAACAGCAATATGAGCGCAAATTGCAATTAAAAGAGCATTGCTATCTGCCATTCCAATATCTTCGCTGGCATGAGCAATCATTCTTCTGGTTATAACAAGTGGGTCACACCCCGCTTCAATTAAGCGCATTGACCAATATAACCCTGCTTCTGCATCGCTACCTCGCAAACTTTTACAAAATGCACTTAGCATATCATAAAAAATTGTTTCATCAATTGACAGAGATTTTTTTTGAATAGATTGCTCAGCAACCACTTTGTCGATGACAATTTCTCCTTTTTTATTAATTGGCGTGGTTTTTACCGCAAGTTCCAGTGCATTATAGGCTGTTCGCAAATCTCCGCTTGAAGCCCATGCATAATGGTCAAGAGCATCTTCGGTTATGTCTATTTTCAGTTTTCCAAAACCCTTTTCGCTTGTGATTGCGCTCTTTAATGCTTTTTTTATTTGTTCACTTTTAAGAGGTTTAAATTCAAATATTCGGCACCTAGATACAATTGCTCGTGTCATATTAACAAACGGATTTTCTGTGGTAGAACCAATAAAAATTATAAAACCCTCTTCAATTGCACTCAGCACACTGTCGCTTTGTGCTTTGTTCCACCGATGACATTCATCAAGCAAAAGATATGTTGGTTTACCATAAAGCCTGAAATGATTTCGTGCTTCATCCATTACTTTTTTTGCATCTGCAACCCCACTTGATACTGCATTTAGTTTTACGCAAGGATAGTTTGTTGTTTTGCTGATTATATTTGCAAGAGTGGTCTTTCCTGTTCCCGGTGGGCCATAAAAAATGCAACTGCCAAGCATATTAGATTTTATTGCTCTGCTCAATAAACTGTTTTTTGAAACAATATGCTCTTGTCCTATAAATTCATCAAGTGATGTTGCACGCATACGCTCTGCAAGAGGCTTGCTGTTAAAATTTTGTTTATCAAATAAATCTTCCATTTTTCTTCCTTGTTTGTAAATTTTTATATTCGCTTAATTTTCCTAAATTGTAAAAAATACATTTAATTTTTACTTATTTTTCACTAACTATTTGCTATAAAATGATTATATCACACTTTGTGTTTTTTGTAAAACATTTGTTCGTAATTTTGCATGTAAAGCAAAAGTTTTCGTTGAAGCTCTCTATTTTTTACATAAGGATATAACTCTCGAACAAACTTGTAGTGCTGAGAAGTATTTTTCAAACTTTTTGGTATGGCATTATATATAAAGCGTGCTATTACCTTGTTTTTTAAAAACCTGTCACTATTTTCTCTGTTTATCTCGCAAAGCATTTTATAGGCAATCTCAAAATTATTTTTATTGAAAAATTGCCAATTATATTTCAAATGTAAAATTTTATCCTTTTGAAGTGGGTTATCTATAATCTTATAATTATTATTTTCAAAGCACAAAAACATTTCACCAAAATAGCAACATAAATAAAAATTTGTTTTTGCTTCTAACTTGATTTTAAAGCCTGTTAGCCAATCTTCCACAAAAATTTTATTGCCACGTCCTTTTGCTGTTACCCACCTTGTGAAGCCAAGGTTTGATAGATTGAGTGCAAAGTAACCTTTTATAAAATAATGAAATTTTAATTTTTTTAAGCAATTTTTAGCGTATCTTCTCACAAGTTCATTGCTTGTAAATTCGGTGAAATTTGGTTTATCTATATCCAAAACAGCAACACCAAACTGTTTTTTAATTCTTCTTTTGTTTTCCTTTTGTGAAAGAGGTATCAATTTAAGAGATGAATATTTTAATTCTGTTTTTGTTGCTTTTGTTATTTTTATATTAATATAGTTAAACGCTTTATTAAACTTTATATTACCATCAGTTTCAATAGAAAAATCACCAAAATCAAAAGATATGTGATTTTTTTGTGAATTTACATAATAGGAAGATTTCTTCTTATCAATTAAGATATCTATCTCATCTTGTTTGTTTTGCATAATGGTGCATATGTCTTGTTTTACGCACAGTTTGACCTGTCCTTCCTGAAAAAGTGCTTCTTTGCTGAAAATATTTTTTCTTTTTAAAATAGGAATATTATTACAATAAAAATCTATTTTTAAGATATCTTCTTTTTCATTTTTTAACAGAAATGGCTGATTTGGCATGCTAAATAAACTCAAATTTTTATTTGAAAAAATAACACAGAAAAGCCCCATGTTATTAGGAGAAGAAATTTTTCTTATTTCTATGTTATTAAAAATCACTCCCCGCTTAACAGGAGCAAAAAACAGCATCAAAAGCCCTGTCATAACAAAAAATGCAGAAAGCACAAAAAAGATTGTTGGCATAGTTAAATTATTGACAGATTTTTTCTTTTTTATTTTATTTATTAATTAATGATTTTAGTTAAGTCCTTATTTTGAATTTTTTCTGTGATTAATGATGTAGCAAACATTATTTTTTATTTGACTAATTAAAAATATGCACTTAAAGATGTTCTGACATAAAAACCTTTTTTAAGGCTTGAAAATTTTAACTTTGCTTTTTTCTTAGATTTTTCCTTACGATGTTATTTTTGTGCATCGTAACCTTTTACCCAATAAAAACCAAAAACTTTAATAAAAATTTTAGCAAAGAAAAATAAACTAATTCCTATTAGTATACTCTAATATTTTATCCAAATCACACCCCCGACCACGCCAAAATAATATATACTTTGGTATATATTAATACTTTTTTGTGAATTATTTTTTTATTTTAATTTTTGTATAGTTAAACACACAATTTTTCATTAAAAATGAACTTTTAGTTTAAAATTGTTGACTTTTTTTACTTTTTTATGATATCCTATCAGTAGGCGGATGAGATTTTAATGGCAATCTCATGTTCCGCACCGGTCTGTATAGACATTGGGTAGAGTGGACAATCTCTATCAGCCCATAGGGGTTTACGCCATTAAGCCACCTATGCAAAAGAGTAAGAGCAATCTTACTCTTTTCTTTTTATAAAACTTTGCAAAAGTTTATAATTTTGAAATTAATTATGAAGAAGGGTTTTATTGCTAAAAAGGAAAGCGAAAACTCTTTTTCTTATTTTCTTTTGCTAGTTTCAAAACAATTTAATCTTGCCTTTATGTTTATAAAAGAAATTTTATGATATGCTCACAAAAATGATATAAATAAAAAATGAGAACCAAGCGGGAAATCTTGATTCTCAAGTAGACTAGTCTGTAAGCCGAGTTCTGTCGCGGACGGTCATCTATCTAGACACACTGTTGCCAATGTGTTCAAGCGATGTATAGCGGAAGAGGTCGGGCAAACCTTTTGTTCTTCCTTATCTTGCACAAGGTGGGGTTTACATGGCATAAATTGTTTCCAACTTATCGGTGGTCCCTTGCACCACCTTTCCACCCTTACCACCAAACAATCTTGCGAAAAAATAGGAGGTAAGATTTGAAATTTTCAAAATCTAAAAACACAAAATTGTTTTAACTAGTGGCGGTTTATTTCTGTTGCACTTTCCTTGAAGTCGCCTTCACGAGACGTTATCTCGCACCCTGCCCTATTGTGCTCGGACTTTCCTAATTGCAAAGCAATTCGACCGTCTAACTAGCTACTGGTAATATTATATCACAGTTCTTTGTTTATGGCAATACCCTTTTTTGAAATTTTTTGTTAGTTTGTCAAACGGTTTATATTTTACTTGTTAAATAAAGCAAAATTATTAAGAAATTTTAAAAATAAAAAGCCAGGTGGCTTCTTATTTTAAACGCAAATACTGCAAAACAAACTTTGTTATAGTGTTTGGTCTGTGTTCTTTCTTAATGTCTGAATTGGTAAATGTTTTTGAAGGTCATTTCCTGCTCTAACCATTCGAACATGACTGCTTTGCATTTCGTTTTCAATATCATCAAGTGCTTTTAGTGCAATGTGTGCTGTTAACCTGCAATCTTCTCGTTTATCGCCCTCAGTGCTTAAAAACATTTTTTCCGCTTTTCTTTTTATTCTCAAGATTGCCTGCTGAGTTTCATAATAACTTGCTGCTGGAACTTTTCTGTAAAACTCTGCACAAATTTTTGGTGATGTTGTGTTATCTAAAATTTTGGATTGGTGTTCTTGTAATGTTGCCCAACTTACCTTTGCACAAAATGCCATTGAATCTCTAAAACTTCCATCGTCAAGAATTTTTTTATCTATAACTTTTTTGTCATTTTCACTTAAAACAGGTGAAACAATATTCAAAAAATCCGCTTTTTGTTCTGGTGTTCCTAATTCAAAAACAACTCCCCACGCTTTTGACCATGCTTCTTCGTTGCCTTTCATACCAATAATTATTCTATCCGCTAACAGTTGCGCCATGTTTTTTTGTTCAACTGAAACTATTTTGTCATTTCGTGATAAAAATATTTTTGCTTCTGCCATTGCACCTTCAAGTGCTTGTTTTTCTTTTTCTACTTGCATAATAAAATTCCTCCCCCAAACTACACTTTTATTATATCACAAAAAAGCCCTCTTTTCAAGGGGGTTTTTAAAGATTAATAAACAATTTTTGCTCTTTTATTTTCTTTCTTATGGTATCTAATGCCTTTTTTTCAAGTCTTGAAATATATGACCTTGAAATACCCATTTTTTTTGCCACTTCACGCTGAGTATAGGCAACTGTGCCACCAATGCCATAGCGCATGACAAGAATTTTATATTCCCTTGCTGAGAGAGTATCTTTTATAAGGCTGATAAGTTTTTCAGTCAAAATGTTGCTTTCCACTTGCTCCATAACATCAGGCTGAACATCTGCCACAATATCTGCAAGCATGACTTCACTGTTATCGTTGTCTGCTCCTAATGTTTCTTCAAGTGAAATTGTTCCTTGATGTTTCTTCTGCACACGAAAAAGCATTAAAATTTCGTTTTCAATACATCTTGCTGCATAGGTTGAAAGTTGTGTTCCTTTATCTGGTGAATAAGAATTTATTGCTTTTATCAGTCCAATTGCTCCAACAGAAATTAAATCGTCGGCATCTTTTGTGCTGTTGCTATATTTCTTTACAATATGTGCGACAAGTCTAAGATTATGGCTTATTAAAATCTTTTTTGCCTCCATATCACCATTTTTATATTTCTCAATCTGCTCTTTTTCCTCTTCTGGTGATAAAGGTTTTGGAAAATGAGAAACATTATCTACATAGGAAGAAAAAAGCATTATCTTATTCATAAAGGTAATAAAACTTTCAATTATCATAACCCCTCCCTTAATATATTAAAATATGAAAAAAGAAAGGCATTCTTGCTTGTCCATGGTAAAAAATAAAAGATTTTTATGCATTGTTATTACATAAAAATCTCTGTCTACTTAATATTTTTTTAATTTAAAAACATCAAAATTAAACACCCAATTTATCTGTTAATTTATTTTTACTTTTTATAACATTTTTAATTGCTACAATAAGCATAATTATTCCTATGATAACAAGAAAAATGCCAAATATAATTTTTAACACATGCTCATCCAACGAATTTGCTAAAAAAGAAAATCCAATGGCTGAGGCTATTGCTGGAAAAATTATAAAAAGAAATGTTTTAAAATCAAGCAGTTTATTTTTTGCATGAATTATAAGTGCAATTATTCCTGTTGGAATAAATACAAGCAAATTAAGTCCTTGCGCCAAATGCTGACTTATTGACAAAAAAATTGTTAAGATTGGAATCAGCAGAGTTCCTCCACCCATGCCCATTCCACCAATTAAACCACCTGCTAGACCTGCTAAGATTAGATAATACCACATATATTCATCCTTTTTTATTTTTAAAAATACTGCTTTTATCATATAAAATTTTCATTTTATTTTGAGAAACTAATCATTAAAAGATTTTTTAATCCACATTAAAGTTTAATAAAAAACACTTAAAAGAACATTCTTACCCCAACCAAAATGATTAGAACTGCAAAGATAAATTGAAGAGCAACATTAGAAAGTTTTTTAAGAAGTAATGCACCTAATATTCCACCAATAACCGAACCTATTGCCAACCATAAAAAATATTCCCAATTTATTGCTCCGCTGGAATAATAAACAAACACACTGGCAATACTTATGGGGAGCATTGTTAGAATTGCCGTTGCGTGTGCCTTTTGATTGCTAAGTCCCACAGCAAGCAAAATGGGAACACAAATCATGCCTCCGCCACCGCCAAAAAAGCCATTGACCGCACCAATCAATGTTCCCGCCAACAAAAGCATGAAAACTTTTAAAACCTGTTGTTTTTTCTGTGTATCCATATTAAAATTATTTGCGATTTTAAAAAAAATACGCACTAAATTTCTTGCTTTTTTCGGCATTTTATATTATAATTGATAAAGATATTTTCTAAAAGGTGTTAAGATGACAAAAACTAAAAATTTATTTACAAAAATTATATTCTCAATTTTAATTATTTTTTCATTTTTACTTCTGCAAACGGGAGTATATTTCAACAATTCACCATATCAGGCACTGACACAACAATCAAGTGTTGTGACTCTTTCTTCGCCTAATCACAATTATGAAGATTTGACAGATAATTTAAGCAACCCTTCTTTTGATAACTATTCTTCAGGTTCAGGAACCACATCAGACAGCAACTATACTGGTAATGCTCAAATCAAGGTTCCAACAAGTTGGACTGCTGATGGCAACAAGGACAGTAACATCAAAATGGGTGTTATCAACATTGAACAAAATGCCTTTGAGCAAAACTATTCTAACTATGGTTTAAAAATAACCAACTCCCCTGCTTTAGAGGCTATGCAAACAAATGACAATGGTGAAATTGATGTTTTAATGATAAACTCTGAAAGTAAAAGAATTTATGGCTACACAAGTTCTTCAATTACTCTTGAAGCAAACAGTTTTTACAAACTTTCAGTTCGTTTTTACACAGGAAATAATGTAGCAAGCTCAAACACAACAGACAATCCAACAGCTTCAGTTATGCTTATTGGAGATGATTTCACTGGACTGGGTGAAGCTGCAATTTTAGGACGCCAAAGTGATAAAAACTGGGCAACAGCAAATTTCTATATTGCAACAAATCAATGTGATTC
>CASEYA010000134.1 GCA_949291975.1 uncultured Christensenella sp. | reverse complement strand
TAATTTTTTTTAGATTATATAAGCGGTAAACAAAATAATTTTCAGGTTGTAACCATGTGCTCTGTTATTGCTTTTTTAATTTTTAATTGATTTCAGCGTGATAAAAATTTATTGCCATATTTAAGTTTTGTGCGCTGTTATTGCTTTTGCTGATTTAGTTGGGTTCAGCGTGATAAAAATTTATTGCTATATTTAAGTTTTGTGCGCTGTATAAAAAAATTTATGAGAAAAAGAAAAAGCATGGCGCTTTTAAAACCTTTCTGGATAGCACGCCTGCATGCTTTCTTTAATTCCCTGAATTACATCTTGGTCGAACTTTAAACCAAGCTCTTTGAAATTCAGTTCGTTTGGCAAAATGGTTGGGTCAATAAAGAATTTTTTGTTTTGAATTTGTGTCATCAACTTTGAGGCAAGAAGCCCACTTTCTTTGCCCAGTTTTTTAATTGCTCTGTCTCGCTTTTTTGCGCCCATTGCACACAGCCATGCAGAAAATTCTTTATATGGTCTGTCATCCTTGGAGAACTCCATCATCATTGGAACAAGTTTTGAAAACTCAAAATTGTCTTGCGCAACAGGATAGCATTTTTTGCTTTCGCCGTTAAAGGTAATGCCAACAATTGCCTCTGCAACACCACGAACATCAACCACCGCAGTGCCACCGCCTTTTGGCAGTGCAACATATTTCATGCCGTCAAAGTTAGAAAGAAAGGCATCACGCCAAAGAGGTTTTCTGCCAAAGGGTTTTCCAAAGATATATGGCAGTTCAACCATCATCACTGCAAATTTGTCGTCTGCAAGCGTCATCACATTTTCTTCTTGCTCACGCCTTGCTTTTATATATGGATGATATTTTGCCAGTTCACCATTTTCTAGTTTATCAAAGTGAGAAAAATAACTTCCCAGAACAACACATCTTCTAATTTTTGCCTCTTTTGCACATTCGCAAATTCGGGTTGCTTGTCGCACAAGTTTTTCTCTGAAAAATTCAATGGCAGGTGCATTTGGCAAAACTCGGTCGTCTGGACCCAGCGCATAGATAAAAGCGTCAAACTCGTCTTTTTTTAAAAGTTGCACAATCTCGGTGTCTGTCATTTCAAACAAATTTCCAAAAGAAAGGTCAATTTTGTTTGAGAACCAATCAAGATTATCAATTTCATTGTCAAGCGCAATGGTAGACACCTTTACTTTCATGTCCAAAAATTTTAATGCGGTATAGTAGCCAATATAACCTGTTCCACCAGCAATAAAAACTTTTTTAATTTGATTTTTTATCATTTTTGTTCACCTCTTTTTTCATTATAGCAAAAAGTTTTTTGTTTAGCAAATAAATTATATTATAATTTCTTTTGTAATTGAAAAGACTGAAAAACTGTTTTTAGTCATATAATAATTCTTTGTAAAAAGATATTTTACATCAAAAACTATAAAAAATTTTTATAAAATTATTATATAAGCAAAATATGTCAATATGTTTGAAATTTTTTAAGTTTTTATATGATTTTTAACATTACATATTGAGTAATAGATGTATTTGTGATAGAATGATAACAGAGGTGAACAAATGGAAAAAGAAAAAAAGGGGTTATACCGTGTGGTTTATGACGCCGAGACAAGAAAGTGGCTGATTAAAAAAGATGGTGCAAAGCGTGTGATAGACAGCCTTAACACAAAAGACGAGGCAATGAAAAGGGTTAAGACTTTGAGTGAAAATCAAGATATCAACTTTGTGCTTTACAAGAAAAACGGCAAATTCCAAAAGAAAAGATAGTTTTAAAAACATAAGCATCAAAATCTGGTAAACTTGAAAAATTTTGACCATAAAAAACTTTCATGATAAAATTTCTTTGTTAATATCTATTTTTTTAAAATTTTTTGTTAGTTTTTTTGGCGTTTTATTTGTGTTTTGCCTACTGAACAATTTGAATGGGTCAAGTGGCTTATTCCTTGTGGGCGTGGGTAGAGCCACATAATATGATATCTTTAAAAGAAAAAGGAATTTCTTTGTTGAAATTCCTTTTTGTGTAAAAAATCGTTAAAATTTTATTTTTTGTTTGTCTTTGACACTGTTTTGCTGGCAGTTTTTGTCTTTGCTGGACTAGAATTTTTGTTTGTTGCTGGTTTTTGTTTTGTTGTGTTACCCTTTGCTTGTTTTGTTGTTTTGCTGTTTTTTGGCTCTTTGTTTTTTGTTGTTTTTGTTGTTTTCTTTTCAGTTGCTATCTTTTTTTGCT
>CASEYA010000133.1 GCA_949291975.1 uncultured Christensenella sp. | reverse complement strand
TTGACCGCCTATATAATTTTATAAATCACACCTTATTAATTAAAAATTGAAAAACTTAAAGTTTTACATATTATACAGTGCTTAAACTTTTTACAAAGCAACAACTTTTCGTCACATTGAAGTTAATTAGAAAATAAAAAATGCAAGAATATATCATAGCAACTGGTTATGATTATAGCATAATGGGGCTTTGCGAACAATGTTCGCATGTGCGTCAAAAACGCACATCGGCACGCCCGAATGGCGTGCAAGCCCCATTATTTTTTTACTCACTACATTTAGCACCCGCCACCACAAAATATTTTTTTAAACAAAAAACCAAAGAGCAACACTTTTTTCAATAAAAACACCACAGAAAAACAAATTGCAACAAAAAACAGAGCATAAAAAAATTTTTTATAATTATTTTTACTTTTTTTATCTTTTTAACCAAATAAAACCATACAAAATAAAAGCATTTCCAAACCAGATAAATAAAAAAGAGTTACACTTTTTATAAGTCCAACTCTTTTTTTCAGTTTTAAAAATTGTTTAAAAAGATTAAAACATCTTAAAGTCATAAAAAAGTGGTAAAAATTTTACCATTTTGTTATATCAGTTATCAACCTCGCTTGAACAACTGATGCTTTTTTAATTTATATTTAAAAACAAAAACCGCAAATCAAACCTTGCAATATAACATTTTTTCACGGAAAAATTTTACTATCACTCTGTAATAAAATAACACTTTCACACAGCAAAATTTTGCTTGATACTTTGTAATAAAATAGTATCTTAACACAACAAAACTTTTCTCTTTACAATAAAGTAACATTTTTCACAGCGAAATCTTGCTATTTTATATTTTGCAATATAACACTTTTCGCAAAAAACCTTTTTTTACAACTTTGCAATATATGACATTTTCACACGGAGATTTTTGCTATTTTATATTGTAATATAACATTTTTTACACCGAAAAATCTTGTTCTTTTGGCTTTAAATCTGCTTTTGAAAGTTTTTTGCTTGGACTATACACCACATCAAGTGCCGAATTTAACAGTGGTGCCTCAAAAATATCTGCCGCCTCTTGACACATTGCAAAATCTGGGCTACTGATGTCTAAATTATGTGCAACAAGCCCAATAATAAACCTAGATGGAACACCACCCGGAACAGCCACCCAATCGGGATGCGCTTTTGCAACAACTGTTGATTTTTGACTGTCTTGCTCAATTGCTTCAAACAAAGAGCGTTGCTGTTCACTTAACTTGCTTAAATTTTCCAAATTTTCTTTGTTCCTTGCATATTCAAAAAAATCATTTTCCAAAAGTTTTTTCAAGTCTGGGTTAGACGCATCCAGAATAAGCGTAAAGTTTGGATGTTTTGCTTTAATTGGAAAACCAATATCATCTTTTTCTAAAAAGGTGTCTTTAGACGGCTTTAATTCGTCTTTTTTCTCAAAAAAACTGCACATAAAACCTTCGCTCATAAATTCCCCTTGCCCAAACCATTCGCTTGCAAGAATTCCCAAATCTTGTCTGCTGTAATATTCATCAACATCTTCAGAAAATCTGAAATTGTGGGTCAAGAATTCGCCCTTTAATGTCCCATCTGCACTTTTTTGTGGCAGTGGTTTATTCTGCTCATTTCCATTCTTTGCTGCGCCCATTATTTCTTCAATATATTCTACTTTTGGTTTCCAAAAGGCTTTACGCTGTAAAATGTGTGCATCAAGTGCTTTGGCACACTCTTCCCCCATGATTTTAAGGCGCTTTTTATCCATTTTTCTTTGTATTTCTGGGGTTAAGTTAAATTCGCCCTCTTCATCACCATATTCTTTTCTAATCTGCTCAATAAAAGAATTCCATTCGGGCGTTTTCATTGCCTGAACATATTGCTCTTTGAAATTTGTAGACAAAAATTTGATGTTGTCCTGAACATCCCTATCAAAAAAATCTAAAAGATTATCTGAATATTCCAGCCCCTGAATGTTTGCGTCCTGCCCACCCACCAATCTAAATCCAACATTTATGCCTTTGCCTAAATGATAATTTTTTGCCATATAACTTTTTCCTTTTTGTGTGATTAGATTATAAAATTATAATCTCTATATAAAAGTTTTATCCTTTTTATGTCTAGATTTAATGGTGCTTTTCAGTTTTTCTGCTTCCTTTTGCTTTTGCACATATTTTTCTCTTTCTGTTTTCAGCAACATA
>CASEYA010000132.1 GCA_949291975.1 uncultured Christensenella sp. | reverse complement strand
TTTCTTTTTTGAGTTATTTCTGAAAGTGGGTTAACTTGGTCCATAACCTGTGAAAGTGGGCTGGTTTTCATGAAATCAAGAAGCGCTTTATTAACTGGTCTTGCACTGATTATGCTTGATGGTGTGATTTGTGTTAAATCTTGACCCTGCATTGTTTCACGAGCAAGGGTGGCAAGTCTTGCCATACCTGAATTAAGTGCAATTGACACAAGTTCTCCAACTGGACTAATTCTTCTGTTTGCAAGGTGGTCAACAACATCAAGAGAGCCAATGCCAACCATTAAATCAAGAAGATAGCTGATAGAAGCCAAAATATCGTCAATGGTTAGGTGTCTGCTCATAAGTTCGTTTGCATTTTCCTTGATTACCTGTGCTTTTTCTTCCTTTGTCTTCTTACCTTTGAAAAGTTCAAGAAGAGTTGGATAGTGCACCTTTTCCAAAATTCCAAGTTCTTCTTTGTCACACTTAAACACAGCGTCAAGGTCAACACGATTATTTCCACGCATATGATGTTTTTTGCCGTTTGGAAGCAACACATACACTTCGTTAATTCCAGCATTTTGAATTGCTTTTGCTTGCTCGGCAGACAGTTTTGTGTTTGCAGGAATTTCTTCTTTTTCTAATTTTACAGGTTCTGCCAAAGTTAAGCCAATAAGACGGTTCTCAAAAGAAAGTTTTTTATCAAACTTATATCTTCCCACTCTGCCAAGGTCATATCTAATTCTGTTGAAGAAGAGTCCATGAATGTGGTTCTTTATTGCTTCTGCACTTGGAAGCTCGCTTGGTTTAAGTTTTTTACTAAGCTCTAAAAGAGCCTCTTCTTCTGTTTTCTGAATTTCTTTATCAAGAGTATCAACAACAAAAGGGTTATTGCCAAACAGCTCTGCAATTTGCTTTTCGGTTCCAAGCCCAAAACCTTTAAGCAAAACACCCAAAGATACCTTTACATTTCGGTCAATAATAACTCTGAGAGTATCAAGTTGAGTTTGTTCAAATTCAAGCCATGTTCCTCTTGTTGGAATAAGGGTGTTTTTATAGGTTGTTTTACCGGTGTTTTTATCGTCAATTGCTTCATAGTAAACGCTTGGGCTTCTAACAATCTGGCTTACAATAACACGGTCAACACCACTGATTAAAAAGGTTCCCTGCGGAGTCATCAAAGGAACATCACCCAAAAGAACATCTTGTGTTGCGCCTACCTCACCTGTTTCTTTGTTTACAATTCTTGCGTGAACACGAATTGGGGCAACATAACTTAGCCCACGACGGCGATATTCTTCAATTGGATATTTTATTGCATTATAGTCAATGTAATAATCTAAAAATTCCAAACTCGCCTTACCACTGAAATCTTCCACTGGTGAAAATTCGGCAATTATCTCGCCAATGCCCTTTTCAAGAAAATGCTTATAGGTATCTTTTTGCACACTGATAAGATAAGGAACTTCAAGCCCTTCTTCAATTCTGGCAAAACTGAGCCTTTCCACCTTTCCACATTTAATCTTTTTACACATATTGTTAAGTGTTTTTTCTGCCATTTGAAAATCTCCTTCATTTTGCTTGCTTTTCTTAGGTTTATACCATCTTTAACACACAAAAAAGTGTGCACAAGAAATTTGCACATCTTTTTGTTGGCTATTGCCAAATATGAAAGTTTTTTTCGCTTTTAAGTTTCAACCAAAACAACCCCACCAATTGTTAAAATTCAACCAAAGAAAATAGTTATGGTAGTATAACATAAATAAAAATCACTGTCAAGAGTTTTTTGTGAAAAAACATTATATTCAGCATTATATGGTGAATATCACCATTTTTTTGCAGGAAAAAACAAGATTGGGTATTGCAAAATGTCGTTTTTTGGGGTATAATTATTTTTGGAACTAGAACTTATGCAAAAATAAACCTTAAAAGGCGTAAACTATGAGTAACAATCGTTATAGAAGACAACCAAACAGCACATACAACACTAAACACGGCAGAAATTCAAACACAGTCAGAAAAAGAATTCAAGAGATGCTTCCAAACATTCCAGAAAGGAATATTTATCTTGGCAAAACATATCGAATTATAAGTAAAAACAGCCTTCAACGTGGGGACTTGCATCCAAGCGAAATAAAAGTTCCACTTGACCACCCCGCTTGTCAGGTTCCATCTGATTTCACACTTGCGAATCTTCCTGTTACAGTGGAAAAATCATGCCTGCAAAACTATTATTTCCCTTTTTCACAAGAACAACTTGGCAAAATGTTTTTGACACCAAAAATCATTGTTGACCGTTGGCATACAACCTTTGTTTATTATGATGAAGTTATGCACAAGACAAGTTTTTATGCAATAGCACCGTTAGCAAAAGCAAAGGATAAAAATGATGTCAGTGTTCCAGAAATCTATCGTTTCAGCATATCAAGAAGTGAAAGCAACAGCGAACATTACAGCATTTCACTTCATGCAATTGTTGGAGGAAAAGAAGATGGATGGCTTTTTATTGCAAGGCTTGATAACAACAATGCGGGCAAACATGATTTTGTTGCCACAGAAAAGGCAACACCAGCATTTTTAAAAAAGCATTCTGCAATTACCATTCCAGCACAAGATGAGCAAAAACAAAAAATGATTGATGCGTTTGAAGAAATGATTGATGCAGAATCTGGACAAGAGGTTTTTCGAAGTGTGATACATCGAATTGCTTTTCCTCATATGCATCAGGCAGATGCAAGCTACGAACCCGGTGACCAACCAGAAAAGAATTGTCCAAAATTTTTGAGAAAATGCGCAGGAAAATCTTTTGATGAAATGCTTGCATTCATGATGGAATCGTGCCATATTTGTGATACACCGCAATTTTATGACCACAATGAAAGAATTAGCAGAATAGAAGAAAGTCTAAGTGATTTTGATGAAGCAAAGGAAAAATTCCACAGTCCATATATTTTAAAACGAGAAATTGAACTTTTGGAATCACTTAACACAAAAGGGCAAAAAACAGACGAAGAGCAAAAAACAGAAAATTCAAAAGCAAAAAAGAGCAAAAAAGCAATGGTAAACTGAGGTTTGCCATTTTTTTATTTTTAAATTATTTGCTCTAATTTGTTGCTTTTTTCATCAAAACAAGGTATTATTTCTTTAAAGGGGGAAGTGAGTTATGAAGAAAAACGAAAAAAGGACGCTTAATGTTATTCTTGACCTAGTTGCAATAGCACTTGCAGTTTTGGTGATTATTTCAATTTTTATAACAGCAATAAGTTATACTTCAACAGGAATATCATTCATTGATGATGCAACAAACTACAGTTTGATAAACCTGTTCGACTTTGAAAGCACACCATACACCATGGCAGCACTCTTTGCAATTTTTAGCGCACTTGCAGCTGCAGTTATGGCAATTTTTGCAATTCTAGATTTGTTTAACATCAAAGTTAAAGGTGCAAACTTTATAAACTTTATACTTGGCATTGCAATAATTGTTTTTGCAATAATAACATTCAGCAGCATTCCAATTGACCTTAACGAAAGCCTTGATGCAATCAACTCGGCATTGGATGTAAACAGTGGAAGTGAATATATCAGCAACTTCTACGCAGCAGGTATGTGGCTTAACTTTATTCCAGCAATTCTTCTTGGCTTTGTATCAATGTTTAACAGAAAGGCAAAAAAATAGTTAAAAATTCTAAACAAGAAAAGAACTTTGTCAAATAAAGATAAAGTTCTTTTTTTATGAAATATTTAATGTTATAAAAAATTTAATCTGTTTGCAAAAATTTACAATACTTTTAAAATTTCCATGCAAACCTGTTATCAAAAATTAAAGCACAAATTTTAAATAAAATTAAAAAATGCAAAAAACAAAGCATAAAAACACAAAAATTTTGCAATTTTACCATGAATTTTTTGCAAAATTATTTTTTATATATAAAATTTTTCAATCTAACCCTTTTTGTTCTCTTGAAAAAATTTTTATTTTATTATATAATCAAACCATGAAAAACATACATGGTCTCACAAGAAAAGCACTAGAACGCTTTGATATGATTCAGCCTAATGATAAAATTGCTGTTGGGGTTAGTGGTGGCAAAGATAGTTTAACCTTGCTGGAAACGCTTGCTAAAATTTCCTCATATTACCCCACCCCTTTTTCTGTTGTTGCAATTTCGGTTGATATGTATAATGGCAAAACAAATTTTTCCAAAGTAAAAGAACTTTGTGAAAAACTGAATGTTGAATTTCATATTGTTAACACAAATCTTTATGAACTTCTTTTTGAAATAAGAAAAGAAAAAAACCCATGCAGTCTATGTTCAAAAATCAGGCGTGGCGCACTTTGCAGTAAAGCAAAAGAATTGGGATGCAACAAGGTTGCACTTGGACACCATGCTGACGACCTGATTGAAACATTTTTTCTATCATTATATTATGAGGCAAGGCTATCAACTTTTTCTGCTGTATCTTTTATGTCTAAAAGTCGGATTACAATCATCAGACCTCTTATTCTTGTGTGGGAAAGAGATATTTCTTCTTATGCTAAAAACTTGCCAATAATTCACAACCCATGTCCAGCAGACAAAAACACCAAGCGTGAATGGATAAAATCTCAAATCAAAGAACTTGGCTTTAAAATTCCAAAGGTGGAAAAGAATATTTTAAATGCAATCATAAACCCTGAACGCTATCACCTTTTTGATAAACCGCTGGCAACTGATGAATAAACTA
>CASEYA010000131.1 GCA_949291975.1 uncultured Christensenella sp. | reverse complement strand
TTCATAAAAGGATAAAGCGGAAAGAAATAATAACTTGCTTTAAGTGCTTTTGCGGTTTTTGGGTTAGAGTCTTTTGCCACAAACTTAACAAGCGGACTGATTTTGTCTATATCCAGTTTTTTGTCTACATAATATGAAACAAATTGCCTTGCGTTTGGATATCTGGCAAAATCAAAAGGTGTAAGCCTTTTTGCAAGCAGTTTTTGCAAAGAAGATTTTGTTTGTGTTAGGTTGTGAAATTCAATGTTTGGCTTTAACTCGTCAACAAATGGGTTGAGTTTTTTCTCTTCCAAAAATTGATAATATACTTCAGCTTTTTTCTTGTCTTTAATAAGTTTCAGGTTGTCTGCAAGTTCGTTATAGTTAAGAGCAAGAAGTTCGGGGGTTTTCAGCATATTTTGATATATTGTATAGTCATAACTTGTTTTACCCAAAATATAAGAATTGTTATACATCTGTTGCAAAGTAAGTCCAAATGGGCGAGGGGTAAAAAGGGTGTCGCTGATGATTTCTAGTTCGTCCTCTTCTTTGTTTATTGCGTCTTGCAGTTCGTCATAGTTTTTGTTGTAGTGCGAAATTGAGCCACTCATAACCTGCTCGTGAGCAATTTTTGCACGCTCGTAAAATCCCGTTTTGTTCTTTTCTGGGTCAATGATATACATTGCCTTTGAACTTAATGTTCCAAGTCTGTTAAACACAACATCAAGCGCTGCTTTCTTTTGAGAAACAACCAAAACACGCTTGTTTTTGCAAATTGCATCAGTGATGATGTTAACAATGGTTTGCGATTTTCCTGTTCCTGGTGGACCATAGATAACAATGTTGCCCTTTTCGTTAAGGGTGGAAATTGCGTTTTGCTGAGCATAGTCAAGATTGCTGATGGTATAAAGGTGCTTGTCTGGTTTTTTGATTTTCTTTGGAGTTTTGGCATAAATCAGTTCATCAATTGCTTCGTTTGTAAGCCAGCGCTTTTCTAGAAGAGAATAGTCGTTGTAAATTGAGTTTGCAAGAGGAAAACGGCCAAGAATGGCATAATGCTTGATTTCAAGGCGGTCGCCAGCAAAACTTTCTTTTGATTTTTCAAAGGAGAAAATTCCTTTGCGTGCGGAGTAGTCTAACTTTACCCCAAATTTTCTTAAATAGTTAACCGCATCTTGAATGGTTTTAAAACTTGAAGAAAGTTTTCCACGAAATTCCATTTCCATTTCTTCCAGGCTTATGCGCCTTGAGCGAGCATAGGCAAGAAGAAAAACTTTGTTAAGTTGAACATTTTCGTCTTTTTTTGCTTCAAGATGAATGGTGTTTTCATCTATGATTTCAATGCTAACTGGGAACAAGAAAAGTGGCGCTTTAACAAGCACATCTTTGTCTATTGCACCCTGAACATATGGATAACCCACATAAAGTTCGTATCTTCCTGTTTCTTTGGCAAACTCTTCAATTTCACGCTTTAAATTTTTAAGAAGAGTGATTTGTGAATTAATTGCTCTTTTTGTTTCTTCACGCTTTTGCCTTTCAAGTTTAAAACTTGCTTCGCTTTTTTCTTTTCCAGAAAGAGTGGTAAGATTTGCATAACTTTTTGCAAGCGAACTTTCTACACCCAAGTTTTTAAACAAACGGTCTTTTGCGCTTTTGCCAATCAGCTGATAGGAATATGTTTTTTCATTCCACAAAAAATCAAGAAATTCATTCACAGCCTCCAAATCGCCGTCCAGCAGTTTGCCGATGTCATAGGAATATTTTTTGCTGGACTTTCTGGTGTAAAGGCTTCGGTTTTTTCCGCTGATTTCAATCAAGCGCTCTTTATAATATGTATATATACCCTTCATTTTTCGCCCCTTTTGTATGATAAAAATATTATATAGCATAAAAAAACAAAGTGCAACTAAAAACGGGAAGTTGGTAAAAAGTTTTAATAATAAAGATAAACTAAAAAAACAAGGTGTTTTTTGTGTGTGCCGTGCAAGAAAAGTGACTTTTTGCACAAACTAAATAAACTAAAAACAAAAATTTTTATATATGCACAAGATAATGTTTTATCAAAACTTATATGTCAATATATCTTGCGTGCCTTTGATGCTATTTTGTTAAAATTGCAAACGCTATATAAAAAAGTTTTGGTTTTTATTTGTAACACAATTATTATTTCTTAATTTACTGAGAAAAATAAAAATTTAACATATTTTAAAAATCTATAGAAATTATTTGATTATTTTTTTTTAAAATGTTATATTGAAAATAAAATATTAACACATAAGAATTGCTTTTTGACAGTTAAAAGGAGAAAAATATGTATATAAAAAAGGAATTCAAAATTAACCCATTTGATAGTAAAACACTAAAACTAATGGCAACCTTTTTTCTTTGTTTTTCTCTTCTTGCA
>CASEYA010000130.1 GCA_949291975.1 uncultured Christensenella sp. | reverse complement strand
GTGGTGTTTTGAATGGCAAGTGCCTTGTGAGAACCCCAAGTTAGTTTTGTTGTTTTAGAAATCATGGTGCTTTCTGTGTGGTTGCCAAGTTGACCTTCGTTATATTCTTGTTGCAAAAATTCTGGTGTGATGTCATCATAAATTGTGATGAACACTGCGGTGTTTCCTGCTGCATCTTCAAGAAGCAAAATGCAAAGTCTTGTTGAAGAAAGAATTTGTGAAGAAGCAAATTGCACTGCTCTGAAATTGTCTTTTGTAACTTGAGTATAGTTATAATCTCTTGCCGCTGTTAAAAGTGAAAATTGTCCGTTTGCTAAAAGCCACTCTTCGTTTAGTGAGTTTTCAATTAGGCCCATTTCAAAAGATGATAAACTGCTGATTGATGAATAATAGAATTTTGCAGTTATTTCTGCTCCACTTGCTTTTTTGTCCCATGTCCAAACAAAAGGTGAGTTCACAACAAGGTTAAAACCTGTTTCTGTCAGTTCAGACAAAATGTTGCTTTCAAAACTGTTATTTCCGTCAATGTTTGCAAGTTGTTTTGTAGAAGTGTTTGCTTCAAGCGCCATTATGCCAGTAATGTCGGTATTATCAATTATAAAACTTAAAGCAACAGATGAATTCTGTGAATTTGTATAATATATTCTTACATTATAAATTCCGTTATCACTAAAAATTGTAGCGTCATTGTTTGCATATTCAAGGTCGTCTTGCAAATATTTTACAAAACCTGTTGCTGATGCGTTTACAATTTGTGTGTTGCCGGAATAGTCTGTTTTGGTGTAGGTGGCATATATGTTTGCATCAAACGGACCTTGTTTTGTCCAACTTAGAATCACATTTTGGTTTGTGTAGTCATCAACATCAATAACCTTTGAGTTCTCTTCCTCTAAAACTCTTCCATCACTGTCAACAAGATAACTTCCATGGTTTTTGTCGGTGGTGATAATAGAAATTTCTGGTGGAACATTGGTTATTCTAAATGCAATAAATTGTTGCGTATAGGTTGTTGTGGCAATGTTTGCATTGTTTTTGAACGATACATATATAAAATATAGCCCTGCATCATAAAATGTTGTTGAATAACGATAATCATTCACAGTAATTTGGTTTTGGCTGTTTATATAGATATACCAACTTGTGTTTGTTGAGGTGTTTAGCGATGCATTATATTCAAGTTTAACAGTTGGTTGGTTGGTGCTTGCAATGCTGTCATTAATTATCAAACTTGTTTCGCCAACTTTCAGCGTGTTGTCTGCAAAAGACACGGTGTTTACCTCTGGCTTTGAAACTACTGGAGTTGTGCCATATGAATTAATGGTTGCGTTGTTTAAAAAGGTAAAGTCACTGTTATAACTATCATTTCTCAAATATGCTGTTCCAGTTCCGCCAGCGGAATAGGTGGCTTGAAAGCCGTTCATATATAATGCTTCAGTTTGAATGATGCTTTGGTCATCAAGGGTAATGTTGGTTGCTTCGTAATATCCGCTTTCTGTTTTGATTAGTGCGGTTTTATAGAATTCATAATTGCCCAAGCCTTCAAAGGTCCATTCAACCAAAAAGATTGCTGATGTGTCATAAACTTTGATTGTTTCATCTGTGGCATCATAATAATATTGATTGCCTTCAATTGTGATAATGCCGTTGGTGTTTGATGTATAGTTTTGGTCATTATATGTTACCGAACTAAAAATTCCATTAGATTTGTTTATGGTATATTCGCCAGCAAGTTCCTCTGTTTGTCTGCTGAAAATTTTTGTCTCTGTAGAAGTAACAGTTCCATTTTTTGTGATTGTGTGAGTTAATGTTCCTGTCATTTGGTCATTGTTAACACTGAATGTAAAAGCACCGTTTTCAACATGGCTATATAAAGCCCTTTGATAACTTACCAGATATTTTTCTGGGTTATATCTCAGTGTTGGAAATTCAAGTTTATCTGAACTTACACTTTCACCAGTTGATGTGGTCGTATTCACATTTGTTTGATTGAAATAGTGTTCAAGTGCATATGCGTTGTTGTTTTCGGTTGGCGTAACTTTTTGAGTGTTGTCAAACTGAACACGCTCTTCCTCATTTGCATATGTGGTGGTTGTTATAAGATAGAAACTGAAATTTGCTGTTTGCTCCAAACCACCTTGATAACGATATCTGATTGTAATTTGATAAAGTCCTTCAATTGTATCAAGTGCATTTCCGCCAAGGCTAGCATCAAGATAGGTTTTAAATTGGTCGCTGAAATTTGCACTGTCAACAAAAGATGAAGATAAACCATGCAAAAGTTGTTGGAAATAGTTATATGAAGAAGATGAATCACCAATTCGTTCATTAACTTTTAATTGTTGTCCGTTGATAGTAAGTGTTATAGAACTTATGCTGTAATAACTTGACTGATTTCCAAGTTGAATAAAAAGTGCTTGGTGAGAACCTTCAAGGCGTAAAATCTGGTCTGCATTGCTATCCCAAAAATATTCCACACCGTTTATTTGTGTCTTGTTGTCTGTTAGGTTATAGGTGCTTCCGTTGTATGTAACGCTGGTGGCAATTCCACTGTTTTTGTTAATTACATACTCTCCCGCAAGTTCTTCATAGGTATTATCAAGCAGAACAACAGGAATTGTTGTTCCGTCATATGTTATTTTTTGTGCGGTATCAAGATTAAGAATGATGTCTTGGTCATCAATTCCTGCGGTATAGTCATCGCTGATGTCATCATTAACATCAACAAGCGAAACAGAAATAGGGTTGTTGTCCACCGCAGCAACGCTTGATAAAGGTCCTTTGCTAAATCCAAAAATGCTGGCTATTAAAAATACCAACATAACAAATGGTAAAAATGAAAATCCTATAATTTTTTTTGTTAAAACTTTTTGCATCATAAACTCCTTTGGCATTGTTTTCCCGACCAACTGGCAAAGAAATATTTGCTATCAAGAATTTTAGCATATTTCAAACCAAATTCACAACTAAAAAAGACATAAATTTGCAAAATTCTTCAAAAATATTCTTTGTTTTTTGTCAGTTTATATGCAAAAAGAAAAAATCTTTTATATTTATAATATAAAAAATTCAAAATTTAAAGGTATAGTCTAAAATTTTTGGCTATATATTTTTATAAAGGTTGATTATTTCTAGGCCTTTTTTCTTTGCATAATTTAGTGTTCTTTTTGCACCACTGTAACTGTAATTTTTATTAACATAACAAATCAAAGTGTCACAGTTATCAATCATTTTTCTGTTGCTAACTGTGATTCTTCTTTTATAGTGCTCGTTTTCAATATCATACATAATTGTTTCAACATCTTCATATGGATAATATTTTGTTGTGCCAAATTGATCGCTTTCAATTATTGGGTTTATTTGCTGAAAACTTGTAACAACCACTTCTATTATGATGTCTTGATAGGTGTTTCTCAGCTCTTTGCATACATCAAGAGCCATTTTATCAAATTCACCATATCTTCCCATGGTGAAAAAGCGTGCTCCGTTTTTAATTTCATCTTCTACAGCGTCAAGCAATCGCTTTCGCACATCTCTATCAAAGACTAAACTGTGCCCTGCAAATGCAATTTTTTTCATATTTACACCTCTAAAAATTAATTTTTAAACACAAATTTTATAGTTTGTCTTGTTGTATGTAAACTGGGCACTTCATTGCATAATTGTCCCTAAACAATGCAATAATACAAAAAGTTTGGAGGCATATGAAGAGTTTTATTGATTTAGTTAAAAGTGTTTTGGAAGAACAAGATATAAG
>CASEYA010000129.1 GCA_949291975.1 uncultured Christensenella sp. | reverse complement strand
ATGAAATATTACGCAAGTAATATTTTTTCTTACTTAGCAAGAAACTGTTTAAAAGTTATTAAAAACACCTGTTTTTGATAATCTTTTTACATTTATTTATCATGATATTTGAAACAAAGCACAGTCTACTTCTTTTTATGGTTTAAGCACAATTATAAACAATTTTTCATAAAGGGTATTGCAAAATATAATTAAAAATGATATAATATTCTTCAGTAAAGGAGGCTTTTTGCCATGAATTCACTTTTGCCTATAATATCTTCAATAAACGCAAGGCTGAGTGCAAATAAAAACATTTCCTTAAAAAGACCATATGATAAAAGTTGTATGTTCTTAAGCAGTGAATTCTTGCGAAATTGGAGAAGCAATCTTGGGGATAGAACAGACATATTAACTTTGGATGAACAGCAAAGGCTTAATATCGCAAACAGTTCTGCATATGATGAACTTGCAAAACTTGCTGTTGCAAACAAAATTCCAATTGAATGTGTTATTGCAATCGAACCTCTTTTAAAAGGCGATGAGCGTCGTGAACTAGGCATAAGAACAGGGCTTTGTTATGATTGCAAACCCCTTATTGACCTTGCTCTTCAGGGCAAAACAAAAGAAGTTCAAGAAATTGCTAAAAAAGACTATTTTTTGATGAAAACGCTTTGTGTTTGGTGCATGGCTGAAAGTGCAAAAAACCGAGACAATGGCACTTTTATGTCGCCAAATGAAATTAATCAAATTAAGAAAACCTTTGACAGCATAATCTCTATAAAAAATCCTGAAAAATTAAAATTTCCAGACATCAATTTAAAAAATTACAAAACAGCAAAGAAAGAAACAGTCTCAGAACTTTTTGAAGAAGATTTATCAAAAATTAAAGGTGCAATTAACAAAGCAAATGTAAGGGAGGCAACATTATGACACTTGTTCCAAATCAGATTTTTCCAGATATTATAATTTCTCGTGCAAAAAAGCAAGGAGATATTCCTTTTGTTCCAAAAAGTTATAACAAAAAAGGCATTTTGTGGTGGCATGTTCCTGAATTTTTAGAGGAAAACCAAGAAAACAAACCTGTTCACGATTTAACTGATGGCATGAATTTTTGGCAAGTTCGCAGAAATAAATTATCAGAAATCTATGATAAAGAAGTTTATCCTCTTATAGACGAAAAATATCAGAGCGACCTTTGGGAAAAAGGTAGTAAAAGTGCTGCAAGACAAGGATATCTTGAAGAAAAAGCAAGATATGAACTTTTTGATAAAATAAACTATCTTGCGGACGCCGCTTGCCATGGAAGAATGGGAAATCACATCAGTGGACTTTATCTTGATTTTACCGAGCTAGAAAAGATTTTCTCACTTCCAGTCAAAGAAGCAGTTAGAATTATAGACAACAATCTTTTTGTTGGAAACATGGCAACTTTTTATAGTGCCGCAGTGGAAAACCACGAGCCACAAGAGGTTTGTGAAAAACTGAAAAAGCAATATAAAAAAGCCCTAAGTCTTGCAAGCAGACCAGATGTGCACCTTGTTCCACAAACTCAGCCACAAATTGAACTTAACAACAGAATGGCAGCACTAAAACCAAAGTCAAAACTTGAATATAAAGACCTTTTGGCAAAAGAACAAAGAACGCTGGATAAATATCAAGATTTTGCTTTCTAGAAAATAAAACAAAAAAATGAACTTTAAAACAAAGTTCATTTTTTTATCAACAATAAATATTACTATAGATTAGGACTCATATCATCGGCATTATTCCATTTGCGTCTGTTTAGACCTTCTTTTTTCTTTGGTGGTTCTGTTTTGTTTTCATCTGGCTTTTGCGAAATTAATTTTGGTTTAACAATTTCTTTTGCTTCGACCTTTGGTGGCTGATTTGATTGATGAGCATCATATTTGCCCATTGGCTTTTTCTTTTCTTCATCTTTTTTCTTTCCGCCACCGCCACCCTTTTTGCCACCTCCGCCTTTGCCACCTTTACCTCCTCCGCCAAAGGAACGGCTTCCACCTTTTGTTGCGGCTTTTGCCTTTGGTGCACCAACTTTTACTGCACCCTTTTGAGATTTTGGAACAATTGCTTCGGAATAGGTAAAACCGCTTCCTTCAACCAACATAATTTGATTTTTCTTGGCGGCTTGAATTTGTTCATCTTTGGCTATTTCTGCACTAATAGTTTTAACACCTGAAAGATATTTGCCATTCAGTGTTCCCATTAAAATTTTATATGCAGGCATCTGCATGGTAATTGTTGGGTTTGCCTCTAAAATTGCTGTTAAAAGTTCATTTAATGCACGGAACTTGTTTCTATCGGCAATCAAAAAATATTTATCAATCTGTGCACGCTTTTTGTTGAATTCACTTAGAATAATTGCTCCTTGAGGAATTTCATTTAAAATTTGCAATCTTTTGTTAAAATAACTTTCTTCAAGATTAATATATTTTTCTTTTGATGCTGCCCTAACTGCTTCAAGGTATTTTAATCTTGCATCAATAAATTTTTTATCATCAAGGTTTTTGCCGTCATCTTCACCTTTCTTTTCGGTGATGTTAAAAGCTCCAAAGCAATAATCCATATAATAATCATCAAAAGCATAGCTGTAACTGCCTATTGTAGAAGTAATGGTATCTACCATATATCCATTTACCTTCTCCACTTTTTCATGCAAATATAACACTGAGGTTGCCACATTTTTATCATCAACCTCTGGTTTACTCAAAAAGAAAACAAATGGTGTTGCATCTTTATATATTGCATTCAAAAACATGCCTTGGTCTGTTTTTTTATCAACAACCTTTTTCAGTTCAATCAATTCTTTTAAAATATCGGAAGATATAACATAATGTCCATCATCGTCAAAATTACCCAAAAGTTTATTGGCAATAACTTCATATTTATGACTTGCCTTCAAAAAAGCAATTTCGGTGGAATTTCTTGTGAAGCCATCCTCACTATCCTCTCGAGCATATTCCTTTTCTTCAATTGCATCATCAGAAGTTTTTGCATCGTCCTTTGCATCATTAATGATGTTTGAAGCCACCTGTGAATCTTCCAAATTAGTTTGTTGCTGATTGTCTGTGTTCTCCAGTTTTTCTTCTTGGTATTCCATTTAAAACCTCCAATAACTTTTTTGATTTTAGCATAATTTGTCTAAAAATGCAATCATTCTGCATAAATATCAACCTGATAAAATATTTTATCACAAAAAGCATAAAATAATCGAAATATAAAATGCTCTATCAATCATCAAACAAATAATAGCCTTTTAACAGAAAATCACCCTTAAATTAAATATAATGGCAAAAAAAGTAAATAATTATCTTCAAAAACTTGCTTTTTATTTTTTTTTGTGCTATTATAATTTCACTTGCTAGGTAAAAGACTTCTGTTTGCATATTTTTTGCCAGCAAGTTATAGCACCCATGGTGCAATTATTATAATTTGTGCAGGTATAAAAACTTGCATGCTTTTTTTGCCGAAGTGGTGGAATTGGTAGACGCGCTGGACTCAAAATCCAGTGGGGGCAACTCCGTGTGGGTTCGAGTCCCACCTTCGGCACCAACAAAAAAGGGCAAAGGCCCTTTTTCTTTGTCTAAATATTTTTAAATTTGTATAATAAAATTTTAAATAAAGATTTTTATT
>CASEYA010000128.1 GCA_949291975.1 uncultured Christensenella sp. | reverse complement strand
TATAAAAATTTTTATATAAGATTTATATAAAAAGTTAAACAAATTAAAAAATCTGAAAATCTTTCACAATTCACACAACTTACACAAATTAACTTTAAAACATACAAAATATATCAATATTAAACTACTTGTATAACTTAAAGAACTTGTTTCACTATTGAAAGTTCTCTCTTAATCAGTGGGTCCAGGGTTCGAGTCCCTGATCGTCCACCATCCCACCAATGGTTTGTGCACGAACATTTGTATCTGTTGGTGTGGAAAGATAGCGTAACTCACATTCGTGCGTGGGCGATTTTAAAGTAGGTCACCCCTACCGCTATACCAAAAATAAGGACATTTGTCTTATATATAAAAAATCACCATACTATTTGGTGATTTTTTTGTTAAAAGTTTTATCAATTATGATAAAACTTTTATAATTGGCTAAAAACGCTTCTTATTTAAAAAAATTTTTTATTTTACACTATTATCATTTTTTAAAATTTCTTTCACATTTATTTTTATAAGTTCTACACTTGGCTGATTATATGTGTTTATCTGTAAAAGTGCACCAGTAAATGATGTTTCAAGAAAGAAATACATCATCAGTTCACCAAGATAAAACTCGTCTAATGTTGGTAACATTATCGTTTGATTCGGCCTTGCTTTCTCGAAAAGAGCCTTTGCTGTTGACAACATTGCTGTGTTGAGAATGTGAGACAAAGATTTGTTTCTTGCAAAATCTGGCAAATATGGTGCATTTGTTGTTTGAAGGTCTTTTTCAAATTTTTCAACACCAATAAAGGTTATAACCTTATCTGATGGCCCCTCTAAACAAAGTTGAAGTTGGCTGTGCTGGTCAACTGTTCCCAAAGCACGAACAGGTGTTTGCCCAAGATTTACTGTTATTCCATTTTCTTGCTTTTCTTTGCCCAAACTTTCTGCCCAAAGCTGACAATACCACTCTGCAAAAACAGCCAAATTTTCAACATATGGCATTAAAAATGAAATTGTCTTTCCGTCATCCATTGCCATGTTTTGCAAAACTGCACCGTATAATGCTGGATTTTCGAATATAGAATGATTTTCACATAATTTAAGCATGTGCTTTGCACCTTGTAAAATTTGTCTGATATCAACTCCGCAAGCACAAACAGGCAAAAGTCCCACAACAGATAAAGCAGAAAACCTTCCGCTTAAATTTTGAGAAAAATAAAATGTTTTAATGTTATTTTTATTTGCCCACTCAACAAGAGAGCAATCTTTACTTGCTGTAATCACGCAAAAATTAGTAGAAAAACCATCTCCTAACTTTTCTTTTAGCATTTTTTCCACAATGCTTGTCTGACAAAGAACTTCCAGCGTTCCACCACTTTTTGATACCACAATAAACATTGTGTTCTCAATTTTTATGTTGTGTAAAAAATCAGCAAATTGCAACGGGTCAATGCCATCTTTTACAAAAAGTTTTGGCATATTTTTTTCATTTTTAGCAAGTGCTGAATAAATTGCTTTTGTTCCAAGTGCCGAGCCACCTATTCCAAGCACAACAATGTTATCAAATTTTTGCAGATATTTTGCATAATTTTCAATCTCAATGACATCTTGGTTAACTATATCAAAATATGCTTGTGTTTCTTTTGACGGATTGATAATTACTTCTTCATAAGCCCTTTTTGCTTTATTTTTATATTTTTCTAAATTGTTTTTTGTTATATTATTAGTTTGTTGATTAACAAACATATTATCATAATTAAATTTTATTTCTTTCAATTTTACATCTCCAACTATATGGTCTTTTCATTATATTATAGATTAAACTTAAAGTCAAACAGACACAAAAACAATTTTAAAAAAATATTATACTTTATGAAAAATTTATATAAGTTTATTGATAAAAATGCGCTTTTAAACAATTTTGACATTATTAAAAAAGACAATGAAAATAGTTTGATTTGCTCAATAATAAAAGCTAATGCATATGGTCATGACATAAAAGAAGTTATTTTTGCTTTAAATGAAAAAACAGATTATTTTGCTGTTTTTAGTTTTGATGAAGCAATTAAAGCCAGAAAATATACAAATAAACCCATTTTAACCTTGGGAGCCATTGACTTTTCACGACTTGATAAAATTATTGATAAAAATATTGAAATTGCCATCATTTGCAAAAATGACCTAGAAAAAATTATAAAAAAAGTGAAAAAAACTGGTAAAAAATGTGTTATACACCTAAAAGTCGATACAGGCATGAATAGAATTGGTATCAAAAATTTTAACGAATTTAAAGTTATTTTAAATCTTATTGAAAGTTGTGAAAATATTATTTTGAAAGGAATTTTTACACACATTGGAAGCGAACAAAACGCAAAAAGACAAATTGATAGATTTAATATTTTCATCAAACAAAGCCCTGTTGCTCTTTTAAAGCATTATGCAAGTTCAAATATTTCAGTAACCAATAAACCAACATATGCAAACAGTATGTTAAGAATTGGCATTGCTCTTTATGGCTATGGTAGATATGAAAATCTCATTCCAGTGATGAGTGTGTATGCAAAAATAATAAGTGTAAACAACATTAAAAAAGGTGAATTGATTGGTTATGGAACAAAACACCGAGCAAAAAAAGAAATGAAAACGGCAACTATTGCCATTGGATATGCTGATGGACTGATGCGCTGTTACAGCAAAAAAGGTTTTGTTTTAATAAATGGACAAAAATGCAAAATTGTTGCAGATATTTGCATGGGAATGACCATTGTTGATATATCTAAAGTTAAAGATATAAAGGTTAACAGTTTTGCTGTGATTTTGGGACAAAGTGGAAATCAAAAAATAACAGCACAAGATATTGCTAAAAACTGTGGCACAAGTGAATATGAAATATTAACAAACTTTTCTAAACTTTCATGCACCAAAAGAAAACTTGCCACATAGAATGACTATGTGAGTGATTGTCACTCACCCTACTGACCGAGACATTGTCTCGTGGCTTTAATGGCAACATTAAGGCATATAGATAAAGTATATACTAAAAAAGCAAGAAGGTTAATTGCCTTCTTGTTTTTTATATAAAAAAACTCTATCATATGTGATAAAGTTTTTTAAATATTTTAAAATTGATAAATTATCTTTTAAAATAATTATTATACAAGTTGTATAATTGCTGCTTCAGCACCATCGCCACGACGAGGACCAACTTTGAGAACACGAGTGTATCCACCACCTTGACCAGTGTCTTCTTTACGCTTTGCATAACGAGGACCGTAGATGTTGAAAATCTTTTCAAGAAGTGGATGGAAAATGTCTTCTGTTCTTCCAATAAAAGCAGTTTTTGACTCTTTTGGCATTCTTTGTTCTTGAATGTCATAAACCTGAGCCATTATCTTGCGTCTTGCATTCAATTTTGTTGGACCATCATTGATAACTTCTTTTTTGCTTTTAACACCTTTCTCATTTGTAACTGTTTTTGTTACTTTTACAGTATCTTGATAGGTGTTTACAGCAAGTGTTATAATCTTTTCTGCAACACGTTGAACAGCTTTTGCACGAGCAAAAGTTGTTTCAACCTTGCCATACCACAAAAGGTCGGTTACCTGACGGCGAATGATTGCATCACGAAGTGAACCTTCTTTTCCTAATTTGTTATAACCTGCCATTTTCTATCTCCCTTTTATTCATCTTCACTTTTTAAAGTTAAACCAAGTTCAACGAGTTTATTTTTAACTTCTTCAAGCGATTTTTGTCCCAGATTACGAACTTTTCCAAGTTCACGATCCGTCTTTCTAACCAAATCTTCCACAGTTAAAATGTTTGAGCGTTTAAGACAGTTTGTGCTTCTAACTGAAAGTTCAAGGTCATTAATTGACATTTCAAGAACTTTTTGTTGCTGGTCTTCTTGACGAGCAACCAAAATATCGGTGTCTTCCATGTTGTCAACAAGTTCAATGAACATCTTCATGTGGTCATTAATTACTTTTGCTGCAAGACTGGTAACCTCTTTTGCAGAAGTTGCACCATTGGTGGTTACTTCAAGTGTTAACTTGTCATAGTTGATGTCTTGACCAACACGGGCACTTTCAACAGAATATCTTACCTTTTTTACTGGTGTAAAGATGGCATCCATTGGAATGAATCCAATGCTGTCAACAACATCTTTGTTTTCTTTTGCAAGAACATAACCTCTTCCACGACCAATAATGATTTCCATGTCAACAACTGCGCCTTTTGATAAAGTGCAGATTGGTAAATCTTCATTTAAAATTTCAACATCTTCGCTAACAATAATATCCTTTGCATAAAGAGTTCCCTCTTCTTTGCTTTTAAGATATAGTGTAGTTTTGAAGTCTGGTTCTTGATGTTTTGTTTTTATAATTAAACTTTTAATATTTAATATAATATCTGCAACATCTTCACTTACACCAGGAATGGTTGAAAATTCATGTTGAACACCTGCTATTCTAACAGCAATTGGAGCAACACCTGGAAGTCCACCAAGAAGAACTCTTCTCATTGCGTTTCCAACAGTTGTTCCAAAGCCCTTTTCCATTGGTTCAATAACAAAAGTTGCAACTGCACCATTTTGACTTTCTTGAACAGTTAAATTTGGTTTGTTTATTTGCATCATAATTAAAAATTCCTCCTAACCCATTATCTTGAATATAACTCAATGATTAAGTGTTCAGCAATATTCAAGTCGATGTCACTTCGGTCAGGAATTGCGATCACTTTACCACTCATGTTTGAAGCGTCAAGTTGTAGCCACTTAGGTGTTACTGTCTTGTTCTTCTTCAAATCTTTAAAGAGTTCAGAACTTTGATCGCTTTCACGAATTGCAATCACATCTCCAACTTTTACTTGATATGATGGGATATCAACTTTCTTTCCGTTAACTGTGATGTGTCCGTGGTTCACGATTTGACGACATTGTGCTCGGGATACCCCAAAACCTAAACGATATACAACATTGTCTAATCTTCTTTCCAATAAAGACAACATAACTTCACCGGTAGCACCCTTTTGGCGCTTACCTTCGAAATAATATTCTTTAAATTGTTTTTCGAGCAAACCATATGCTCTTTTAACTTTTTGCTTTTCGCGGAGTTGTAAAACATATCCTGCTGCTGGCTTACGGCGTGCATTTGCATCACCGTGTTCGCCTGGAATTGTTGGGCGTCTGTCAAGTGCACATTTTCCTGTTACACAACGGTCGCCTTTGAGGAATAGTTTACAGCCTTCACGACGACATAATCTACAATCTGCTCCAGTGTATTTAGCCATAACTTTTCTCCTTTTTAAACTCTTCTTCTTTTAGATGGTCGGCAACCATTGAAAGGTATTCCAGAAACATCTTTGATTGAGGTTACTTCTAACCCCGTGTTTGCAAGTGCACGAATTGCTGCTTCTCTTCCTGCACCAGCACCTTTAACATAAACTGCAACCTGATTTAAACCCATGTCTTTTGCCTTTTTGCCTGCTGTTTCTGCAACAAGTTGTGCTGCATAAGGGGTGTCTTTTTTGTTACCTCTGAATTTAAGTGCGCCAGAACTGCACCATGAAATAACATCACCTTTTGCATCTGTGATGGTAACCATGTTGTTGTTAAAAGATGATTTAATGTAAACGGCGCCGTTTGACAAACTTCTTGCTGTTCTTTTCTTTTTAACTATTGCCATTTTTAACTTTCCCCCTTATTAACCCTTCTTACCAACTTTTGCCTTTCCTCTTGAAACCGTTTTTCTTGGTCCCTTACGAGTTCTAGCATTAGTTTTTGTTCGTTGTCCACGAACAGGCAAATTGCGACGATGACGAATTCCACGATTGCAACCAATTTCCATAAGACGCTTTATGTTAAGATTTACTTCTCTGCGAAGGTCACCTTCTACCAAAAGCTCATTTTTTTCAATATATTCACGAATTTTTGCAATGTCGTTTTCAGACAAGTCTTTAACACGAACATCTGGACTGATTCCAGTCCCTGCTAAAATTTCATTAGACTTTTTTCTTCCAATTCCATAGATATAGGTCAACCCTATTTCTACTCTTTTCTCTTTGGGTAAGTCTACACCTGCTATACGAGCCATTTATTCCTCCAAATAAATTTTATTTTAGTTTATTTTAGTTTATATGTAACGCTGTGGAAAAAATCAGCCGCCCACATCGATTGTTTTCAAAATAAGAGCAAAAAGCAAACAATCAAGAATAAAAATTATCCTTGAACTTGTTTGTGCTTCTTGCTTTTTGAGCAAATAACCATAACCTTTCCGTTTCTACGAATAACCTTGCATTTATCGCAAATTGGTTTCACTGATGGTCTTACTTTCATTTTGTTTTCTCCTTAATTTTTATTGAGCCTCATCATTGTGTTTGTGTGCCATATTGTTTGTTCTCCAAACAATTCGACCTCTTGTTAAATCATAGGGTGACATTTCAAGAGTTACTTTATCTCCAACAAAAATTCGAATTCGTCCCAGCGTTAATTTTCCTGCTGGATATGCTGTTACGATATGACCGTTTGGCAAACGCACTTTGAACATTGCGTTTCTCAAACTTTCAATAACTTCTCCTTCTGCTTTGATTGCATCCTCTGTTGCCATTTTTACTCCCCTTTATTTCTTTTTTTATACTCATGTAATGAGTGATAAAGCATTTGATTATTTATTGTTATTCCATTTTTAAGTTTTTCAGCAATTTCTGTTATAACAACATTAGTTGGTCTGATGTGCAAAAGATTTTTCTTTTTAGGACTTAATATTGTTTTAGATTTACCATCTGCAAGTCGTGCAAACTGGCTGTTTACTTCTAAAACAATATAGAATTCTCCTTTATCTCTGCCTTGCAAAGATTGCACAATTTGACCACATTTAATTTCATTTGACATAATATTACCTGATTTTAAACAAATAACAAGTTTAGTTTATAATGTTAAAATTTCAACACCATCTTTTGTTATTAAAATAGTGTTTTCATAGTGCGCTGCCATGCTTCCATCATCGGTTGCAACTGTCCAACCATCTTCGGCAACATAAACTTCTGGACTGCCCATTGTTATCATTGGTTCAACAGCAATGGTCATGCCTTCTTTTAAAAACTCGCCAGTTCCTTTTTTGCCAAAGTTTGGAATGCCCGGGTCTTCGTGAATTTGACAGCCCACACCGTGTCCTTGAAGTTCACGAACAACACCATATCCAAAACTTTCTGCATACCTTTGAACAGCCTCGCCAATATTACCAACTCGACTGCCTGCCTTTATGTGCTTTATTCCCTCAAAGAAAGATTGCTTTGTTACTTCAATAAGTTTTTTCTTATCTTCACTAACTTCGCCAACACAAAAAGTTCTGGCAGCATCAGTGTGCATACCTTTGTATAAAACACAAAGGTCAACACTGATGATATCTCCGTTTTGAAGTTTGGTGTCATCAGGAATTCCGTGAACAACAACTTCGTTAACAGACGTGCAAATTGATGCGGGATAGCCCATGTAGCCTAGGCAACTTGGTTTTGCACCTCGACTGACAATATATCGATGTGCAAACTTGTCTATGTCTTTTGTGGTTATTCCTGCTTTGATAAATTCTTCAATTTTCAAAAGGGTATCTCTTAAAATTCTACCGCTTTCTCTCATTGCTTGAATTTGTTTTTCATTCTTTACGATAACCATGTTTAATTATACCACACTTTTTATGATATTTAAAGACTTTTTTCAAAAAATTTGTCTATTTTTTCAAAAATCTCGTTTAAAACTTCTTTTTTGCTTCTTTCGGCATTTATTTCAATCAGTTTGCCCTCTTGACGAAAACTTTCTATAACTGGCAAAGTCTCTTTTTCATATTGCTCAATTCTTTTATTAACTGTGTCAATGTTGTCATCATAGCGTTTTTCAAGTTCAAATCCACAATTTATGCAATGGTTGTTAGAGTTCTCATCAACGCTGGTAACCATTTTGCATTTTGGACAAATTAATCTTTTTAAAATTCTGTTTCTTATGACATCAAAGTTGACAATTTTTAGCCAAACAGCAGCATCAATTTCAATGTTTTTCATTGCCTCTTTTTGCTGCATATTGATTGGTGCTGTGTCTATGATAAAACCATCAAACCCCTTGGTGTTTTTTATTTGTTTATCAAGAACATCAATCACAATCTCGCTTGGAACAAATTTACCAACGCTGGTGTATTCATAAAGAATTTTGCCAAGTTCAGTTTTGTTGCGGATTTCATCCTTTACAACATCTCCAACAACAACATGTTTTAAGTTATATTTTTTTGCAATATGATGTGTTTGTGTCCCCTTGCCACTACCTGGGGCACCTAAAATAACTAATCTCATAAAATATCCTTTTCCTTTAAAATAGATAGAACTATGCGTAAAAAATTTATTTCAAGAAGCCACGATAATTTTTAGCAAGAAGTTGAGCGTTAAGTTGCTTGTCAAACTCAAGAGCAACACTAACAACAATTAAAAGTCCTGTTACAGTAAATGCGTTAACCAAACTGCCACTAACTATTGTTCCCTGTGGAACAAGTGAAAGTGCCACTGTTGGAACAACAAAGATGAGTGCCAAATAAGTTGCGCCAAAGAAAGTTATTCTTCTGGAAATTTTCTTTAAATAATCAGTGGTTGGTTTACCAGCACGAATGCCTGGGATGAACCCACCATTTTGTTGCAAGGTTCTGCTAACTTCTTCTGGATTAAAAGTTATTTGAGCATAGAAATATGTGAAGAAGAATATAAGCAGTGCATTAACAAGGAAGTAGATTACTGTTCCTGTTCCAAGCCAATCTTGCCACCAATCATAGAATGCATTTCCATCAGTTACACCAACAAGTTGCATTATAAGTTGAGGGAATGCAACAAGTGCTGTTGCAAAGATGATTGGCAAAACACCACTTCCGTTAACTTTGATTGGAATGTATGTTGATTGTCCGCCATACATTTTTCGCCCTTTAATTTGCTTTGCATAATTTACAGGAATTTTTCTTTCTGC
>CASEYA010000127.1 GCA_949291975.1 uncultured Christensenella sp. | reverse complement strand
TTTTGTTATACAGCGCTCAAAATTTGTTTATTGTAATTACTTTTTACCACGCCAAAGTAAAGAAATAAAAACAGCCTTTTTTGTTTGTTATACAGCACACAAACTTTTTTATTTTAATAATCATTTTCCACGCCAAAGTTAAAAAGTGAAGATAATTTTTTGTTATTTATAAAAATTTAAAAATGACTCCTATTCTTCTACATGGCTGGTGTAACTGCCCTGAACCTTGTCATTATAATCACCAATTATGATTGTTCCCGTTGTTTTTTCTGTTTCGCTCAAGCTTTCAATTTGCAACAAAAACATTGCAATTTTCTGTTGTTGTTTGTAACCTGGGTTATATATTTCTACCTTTACACCAAAAAATGTTTCAAAGGTTATCTTGGTGTTGGTATAACTTGCGCTCTTAAAGAAAGCAAGCATATCGTCAACATAAAACTGGTTATCATCTGCATAATAGTTTTCATAAAAACTTTGTTGCAAGGTTTTAAAGGCAGAAAGTGTTCCACTGGTAGTTAGAAATTCACCAGCAACCTCATCAAAGGAAAAATCGCCTTCAATCTTTATGGCATTTGTTTGATTTGAAATAAATTCGCCAGATACCACTTCTAAAACCTTAAATTCACTATCTACCAAATAATAACTTGTTTCCATTTGCAAAGCAAAAATTGCTTGCCTTTCCTGTGCGTGAATTAAAACAGTATTTGGAAAGATGCTTTCTATATTATTAATCTTTATATAAGGATATGTTTTTTCAATTTTATCAGTGGCTTCATCTTTATCCACAAAAAAGATGTGTGTTCCAAGGGCAAGTCCACTGCTTGACACAATTTGCTCGTTTGTTACATCTTTAAGTTTTACTTTATCTGTGTGCCAAACAACAGAAATTTTACCAACAGTAAAAAACACACTTGAAAGCACCACTATGAGAATAAGCAGTGCTAAAACAGACAAAACAATTGTTATTATTGTGTTTTTTCTTGTCAATTATCTTCACTCTCTCTAATTATTTTTGCGCCTAAGCGACTTAGTTTTTCTTCTAGATTAGCGTAACCTCTGTCAATATGAAAAATGTTGTGAATGGTGGTATAGCCCTGTGCGTGAAGTCCAGCAAGAACAAGTGCCACACCCCCACGCAAATCAGTTGCATACACTTCTGCACCAAGCAAATTTTTAACGCCACAAATATAGGCAGTTTGCCCGCTCACCTTGATGTTTGCACCCATTTTGATAAGTTCTGGAACAAATTTAAAGCGAGTTTCAAACAAATTTTCTTGAATTATGCAATTGCCTTTGCTGATTGTTTGAAGCGTGAGAGTCTGTGCTTGCAAATCGGTTGGAAAGCCTGGATAGGGTCTTGTTTCAATAAAGCCCATTGTTTTAAGCCGTCCTGAACTTTCAATATAGATTTTATCACTAAATGTTTTAATTTTGCAACCAGATTTTTGTAATTTATTAGATAAAGATGAAAAATGCTGTGGAATGCAATTTTTAACTAAAACTTTTCCACCCGTCATAGCACAAGCAATAAGATATGTTCCTGCAATTATTCGGTCTGGAATTGGGGTATATGTTGTTTTGTGAAGGCTTTTTACGCCCTCAATTGTGATTATGCTTGTTCCTGCTCCACAAATTTTTGCACCCATTGAATTAAGAAAGTTTTGCAGGTCAACAATTTCGGGCTCTTTTGCAGTATTCACAATGGTTGTTATCCCCTTTGCTAAAACGGCAGACATCATCAAGTTTTCAGTAGCACCCACACTTGGATAGTCAAGGTGGACAACCCCACCTTTCATGTTGCTTGCATCACAGGTGATATAGCCGTGGCTTTCAATAATTTTTACCCCCAAATCTTTAAGTCCCTTGATATGAAGGTCAATTGGCCTTAGCCCAATGTCACAACCACCTGGATATGCCACCTTTGCTTTTTTAAATCGGGACAACAGCGCACCAAGAGCAAAAAAACTTGAACGAAGTTCCTTTGCTAAAAAAGTTGGAATAATGGTCTTATCTGCATTTTTTGCGTTTATGTAAAGTGTTTGTTTTTCTTTTTTTACATCAATGCCCAGTTCTTTTAAAATAAGACACATATTTTCAATATCTTTGAAATCTGGGCAAGCGTTTAAAATAACCTCATCTTCGCACAAAATTGTTCCAGCAAGAATGGGCAAATAGGCATTTTTTGCGCTATCCACCTCAATTTCGCCACAAAGCTTTGTTCCGCCTGTAATAATAAATTTATCCATATAAACCTCAAAAATAGAGTTTACTCTATCAATTCATAATATGGAAAAATTTACTTTTCTGTTAAATCAGCCTTTCTTGTTTTGCTTTTTTGTCTTATATTTAGAAGATTTTTGCCTTGACTGCTTTGAATTTTTCTTCACAATTTTGATTTGTTTTTTAACCTGTTTAATTTCAGCCTTGGCCTCTTTTATTTCTGCTTTAATTTCAGCCTTTTCTTCCTTCTTTTCGTGCTTAAATTCAACCTTTTCTGCTTTTTCTTCGGCTTTTTTATCTAACTTTTCCTGCCACTTTTTATCTTTAAAAATTTTCTTTTGAATGTTTGTTTCTGTTTCCTTTCCTCTTAAAAGTCTTTCAATGTTGCTTCGATGAGCAAACCAAGTGAGAAGAAAAATGGCAAAGGTAAGAAAACTTATCACAAGATTTGGTTCTGCCAAAGTTAAATTTTGATATATAACCATAACAGTTACAATCAATAAAGATGCAACTGACACATATTTAAAAAACCAAACAAAAAGAAAGGCAAGCACAAACACAACCAACATAACAAGTGGCTCTGCAACCGCAAAAACACCAATCATGGTTGCCGCACCCTTTCCACCTTTAAATTTAAAGATAACAGGGAAAATGTGCCCGACAATTGCGGACAAACCACAAGCATAAAGTCCGATTAGACCCTCGACCGTGCCATATCCAAAAACAAAAAGACCAACCAGTGCGGAAACAACACCTTTTAATGCATCCAAAAGCAAAGTGATATACCCCGATTTTCTGCTTACATTTCGGAAAACATTTGTTGCTCCTGGGTTTCCCGAGCCTTTTTTTGTTATGTCTATGTCTTTATTTTGAGATTTTGTAACAATTCTGCCAAAACTGATGTTACCAATAAAATAGCACACCACACACAAAATGGCAAGAAGCCAATAGTTCATTATTAAGCCTCCTTTTTGGCACTTTGTTTAGTTACAAGTTTAATTGGTGTGCCACTGAAATCTTTAGCTTTTCTAAGGCAGTTTTCCAAGTATCTTTGATATGAAAAGTGCATTAAAGACGGGTCATTCACAAAGATTGCAAAAGTTGGTGGGCAAACATCCACCTGTGTGATATATTTTATCTTTAATCTTTTACCAGAATGTGTTGGTGGTTGATGCGTCATAATGGCATCTTGCAAAATTTCGTTTAAAACACCTGTTGTAATGCGTGATTGCGCATTTTGATATACCTTTTCAACACTTTGCATAATTTTACCAAACCTTGTTCCGTCTTTTGCAGAAACATATTGAACAACAAAGTAGTCCATAAACTTCAAGTCTTCTTGCAATTTTTTTGTATATCTGTTTGCTGTGTTTTGGTCTTTTTCCACCAAATCCCACTTATTATATACAACCACACTTGGCTTGCCCTGCTCGTGAACATAGCCCAATATTTTTACATCTTGTTCAGTGATTTCTTCACTTGCATCAAGCACATAAACAACAACATCCGCCCTTCGAATTGCTTGCAGACTGCGCATAACGCTGTATCCCTCAATGCTCTCATAGTCAATTTTGCTTTTTCGTCTTATTCCAGCGGTATCTATTAAGATATAATCTTTATTGTTATATTTAAACGGAACATCAACAGCATCTCTTGTTGTTCCTGCAACATCACTAACAACCACCCTTTCTTCGCCTAGAAGTCTGTTTGTAATGCTACTTTTTCCAGCATTTGGTCTGCCAACAATTGCAATCTTTATCTTATCTTTTTCATCAAAGGGAGAAATTTTTGTCTTAAACTTTTCAACAACAGCATCAAGCACATCGCCCACACCAATTCCATGTTCAGTAGACATTGCAATTGGCTCGCCAAGCCCAAGTTTATAAAACTCAACAGCATTTTGCTCTCCGTTTTCAAGTTTATTAACAGCCAAAACCACAGGCTTTTTGCTTTTTCGCAAAATTTGTGCAACATTAAGGTCGCTGGCTGTAAGCCCATCTTGCCCATCAACAATCATCAAAACAACATCTGCCACATCAATTGCAAGGCTTGCTTGCTTTAAGATGTATTTTTGCCATTCGTCATCAAGTGTTGGGTCAATTCCACCAGTGTCAATCATGGAAAAAGCATAGCCCGCCCACTCTGTGTCTACATATAAGCGGTCTCGGGTTACACCTGGAACATCTTTAACAATGCTAATTTTTTTGCCAGCAACACGATTAAAAAATGTTGATTTGCCAACATTTGGTTTTCCAACAATTGCTAAGACTGGTTTTGCCATTTATTTCCCCTTTATTATCTTTTAAGTTTTTTAAGAAGTTCTATAAAATTATCAATGTCTGTGAATTGCTTATATACCGAGGCAAAGCGAACATATGCGACTTCATCAAGTTGTTTTAGGTGTTTCATAACCTCTTCGCCAATTTCCTTTGAACTTACCTCTTGAAGTAAACTGTTATATATTGATTTTTCAATAGCACTTACAACCTGTTCAATTTGAGACATGGTAACTGGTCGTTTTTCACAGGCTTTTACCATTCCTTTTCTTATCTTTTCCCTGTCAAAACTCTCACGACTGCCGTCTTTTTTAATTACCATAATTGGAATTGTTTCGTATACTTCAAAAGTGGTAAAACGCTTGCCACAATTTGGGCATTCTCGCCTGCGCCTAATGGATGTTACATCTTCATTCGTTCTTGAATCAATTACCTTGGTGTCGGTATTTCCGCAAAACAAACATTTCATTTTTCCACCTCTTATATAATATACCAAAAAGAAATTAAAAAGTCTAGTGTAAAATGCGTTATTTTTAAGTTCACCGCTCAACCCATTTAAAGCAAATGAATAGGTCACAAAATGGCATTTTCACTCCTAAGATTGGGTAGCAAATAGATTATTCGGTTAAACTCGTTTGGTGCAATAAATCAGTTCAAGCAAATTTGTTCCTTGTTATCATGGTTGCAACCCAAAACATGCTTTGATTTTTATATGTGAAATTATTTTTTAATTATTTGTTATATTTTTTGTAAAAATTTTTATTATAGTTTGTTTTTTATCTTATTGCATTATTAAAAATATATTGAAAAAATATGCATAAACATAACAAAAAAAGGCGAAAGCCTTTTTTTGTTATGTTATGTTTAATATAATTTAAATTTTCACCACATTTACAAGTGTTGGATATTCGCCAGCGGTGAATGTCCAATAGGTTGAAGGAAGGTTCATGCTTGTGCTGGTGCCTTGCATTTGGGTGGTCAAAAGTGCGGTTGTTCCGCTGGATGTTCCCTGCCCTATGCCAAAAGGTTTGTTGGTTGTTTCACTGTTGTAATAACAATCTGTGGCTGTAAGGCTGGTGGCACCTGTGCAATAGGTTGAACCAACAATTCCACCAGAGTTGCCACCTGTTACCGCTCCAATGCTGTATGAACTTGCCACACTGGCTGTTGGCAAACTGCTTGTTCCAATCAGGTTACCAACAATTCCTCCTGAATATGATGTGGAAGAA
>CASEYA010000126.1 GCA_949291975.1 uncultured Christensenella sp. | reverse complement strand
AAGCCATCCGTTTTGTTTAATCTTTTTTCCTACAACAAAGCAAGCAAACAAAATGCTTGCACCTTTGATTACTTGATTAACAGGTTGAATTGCACTTTCTGAAATTGATGTAAATTTTATAATAAAAGCAAAAATTAAAACGCAAACAAGCGAAAAAGCCACCCCCCAAAATGCACCTTTAATGACATTTAAAACCACAGAATTTCTTTTGTTTTCAGATAAAGTTGAACTGTTTGCCATATCTTTTCTCCTTGTTTTTATTTATTCTATGCAATATAAAAAAGCAAATATGATGTTTTTAAATTGATAGTTTTGTCAATAATTAAGAAAAAAGAAGATTTTTTTGTTAAATTTCAATTGACTAACTTGCTATCTTCGGGTATAATAAAAAAATATTAAGAGGAGTTTTGCTTTAATGAACAAGCCAACAGCAGTAAAAAATTTTATATTCTTAGTTGTGTTTATGATTCTAGGTTTTGTCTTGACATTTTGCACATTTGACATACCTTTCACAAATTACACATATAACGGCTTCGCTAACGCAATCAAACTGGGCTTAGACATCAAGGGCGGTGTTTTGCTTGTTGGTGATGCAAGCCCACTTGAAGACAGCGAAAGCGATGCAGATTTTAACACACAACTAAACGCAACAGTAACCAGACTTTCAAACATTTTAGCCGATGAAGGCTACACAGAGGCGCAGGTAACCATTCAGCAGGGTTCAAAAATTCGTGTAGAAGTTCCAGACATTGATGACCCAGAGGCTGTGTTAAACCTTATTGGAACACCAGCAAAAATTGAATTTAAACTAAGCAATGAAGATGGTGCCGAAGCGGTTATAACTGGTCAAAACATCAGAAATGTTTATGCAAGTTATCAAACAACAAGTTCCAGTAACAACACACCAGAATGGGGTGTTGTGGTTGAGTTTACAGCCGAGGGAGAACAACTTTTCTATGATTTAACCTCAGATGCAGCCAGTGGTGGTGGAAAAATTTATATCTATTCAAATGGAGAACTCATATCACAACCAACAGTAGAAAGTGCCATTCGTGGTTCGACATTTATTTCTGGAAGCTATGACCAAGAAAGTGCAGAAGATTTTGCTCTTCAAATTATGAGTGGAACATTTTCTGTTGACATCTCTTGGGGTGAAACATCAGTTATCAGTGCAACACTTGGTGTTGATGCTTTAAAATACAGTCTTATTGCGGGTATTGTTGGAATGATTTTGATATTTGCATTCCTTTGCTGGCGTTATAAGATGATGGGCTTTATGGCAAGTTTTGCACTTTGCTTCTATGTAATTTTTGTTATGTTCTTGCTTCAAGCAATTCCATTTGTTCAATTAACTCTTGAAGGAATTGCTGGAATTATACTTTCAATTGGTATGGCAATTGACGCAAACATCATCATTTTTGAGCGTATCAAAGAAGAATATGCAACAGGCAAGAGGTTATCAACAGCAATCAAAACTGGATTTAGAAAAGGTATGCCAGCAATCATAGACTCAAACATTACAACATTTATAGCTTCAATAATTCTTATGATATTTGGCACAGGTTCAATTCAAGGATTCGCCATGACACTCTTCATTGGTGTGGCAGTGTCAATGTTCACGGCACTTGTTGTAACAAGAGCACTTATAAATATGTATTATGCTTTAAATCCAAATAAAGCTGAATTCTATTCTCTAAGAAAGGAGGTGGCATTTAATGACGCAAAATAACAAGACAAAAGCACCTTCTAAAATTGGGGCTTACTTTAAGAGTGAAAAATTTAAACCATCAAAACTAAGCAAATATTTCTGGATGTTCAGTGCAACAATTTTTATTGTTGGGGTAATTCTTCTTTGCACCATAGGTTTTAACCTTGGACTTGATTTCACTGGTGGAAATATAATGACAATTCAAACTGGTTCACAAATTGAAAATGAGGGCACCAGAGGTCAAGTTGAAAACACTATTGAAAGCGTTCTTCGTGAAAACGGTGTTGCAACAGGAATTGCAAGAAGTCAAATTGTTGGCTCAGGAGAAGAGGCATATTTTGAATTTCAATATCAAAATATTGAGGGTCTTTCAACTGATGAGATGAATGAAGTTAACTCGGCCATTCAACTTGCACTTGAAGGACAACTTGGAACCATTTTAACAAATGACTTTAATGTTACAACAGCAGAAACAAAAAGTGCAAGTGCAACAGGAGAACTGTTAACAAACTCATTTTTAGCACTTGCAATTGCAATTGTGGCGATTCTTATCTATGTTGCAATAAGATTTGACCTTGTTGGTGGTCTTTCAGCGGTCATAACCTTGTTCCACGATGTGTTGTTGATGTGCGCTTTGGTTCTTATCTTCAGAATAGAAATCAACGCAGCATTTATTGCAGCACTTATAACCATTCTTGGTTACTCTGTTAACAACACCATTGTTGTGTTTGACCGTGTGCGTGAAAACATGAAAAAAGAAACACTTGCAGGCAAGTCAAACAAAGAAATTGCAGATATTTCTGTTCGAGAAACTTTGACAAGAACATTCTATACATCACTTACAACCATAATTTCAGTTATTGTTCTTGCAATTATAGGCGTATCAGCAATTCAAGAGTTCATTATTCCAATTATCTTTGGACTTGTTGTTGGAACATACGCAGCAATCTTTATTTCAGCACCACTTTGGGCTCAGATTATAACAAATTCACGCTTTGACAAAAGAAGATTCAAAGCACAGAACATACAAAAAACAGAAAAGGGCAGTCCAGTTGTTGAAACAACGGCAGACCCTGTAAAATAAGCCCTTATGACAAGGGCTATTTTTAAAAGGTTAGCAAATGGAGTTTAGAAAGTTAACTTGTCCATATATAAATGAAAATAGAATAAAAGAAATTGCAACAAAATTTTCGGTAACGGAATATGTTGCAAATCTTTTGTTATTAAGGAATATCAAAACAGACAAGGAAATTCACAAATTTCTAAACCCTTCGCTAAATGATTTACATAATCCAATGCTACTTGCTGATATGGATGCAGTTGTCAAAAAGATAAAAACAGCAATTCAAGAAAAGAAAAGAATTCTAATTTTTGGAGATTATGATGTTGATGGAATAAGCGCCAGTTACATTTTGCTTGACTATTTTAAAAAACTGGGTGCCACTGTTGATGCCTTTTTGCCAAACAGATATGTTGATGGCTATGGACTAACCATTGAGGCTCTAGACAAGGAAATTGCTCGTTTTAATCCTAATCTAATTATAACAGTTGATTGTGGAATTACAGGCGTCAATGAGGTCGAATATATAAAAGGTCGTGGCATTGATGTTATTGTGACTGACCACCATGATTGCCCTGAAACTTTGCCAAATTGCTTGATTATAAACGCAAAACGCCCAAATCAAAAATATCCATTTAACGAACTGTGTGGAACGGGGGTTGCCTTTAAACTTGTAGAAGCACTTTCAGACAGAGAAACCGCAATGAAATATCTTCCAATTACAGCGTTTGCAACTGTTGCTGATATTGTTCCACTTTTGGACGAAAACAGAGCAATAGTGAAGTTTGGGCTTAATCAGCCTCTTCAAAATTTTCCGCTTGGCGTGGCAATGCTTGCAAAAGAAATGAAAATCACAAAGAAGATGACCAGTCAGGATGTGTCTTTTAAACTGGCACCAAAAATAAATGCAGCAGGCAGAATGGGAAACGCTCAGCACAGTCTTAATTTATATTTGGAAAAAGATAGGCAAAAAGCACAAAAATTGATTGCAGAATTGTTGGAATATAACACTGAAAGGCAAGACATCTGCAACATTGTCTATGAAGATTGCCTGCGAGAAATTAAAAAACTTAATCTTGCAAATCACAAAGCCATTGTTATTGCAAAGGATAATTGGAATATTGGCATTTTGGGAATTGTAGCTTCACGAATTGCAGATGAGTTCAACAGACCAACATTTTTGCTGGGGCTTGAAGGAGAGTTCTATAAAGGTTCTTCAAGAAGTGTTGCTGGCATAAATGTTCACAAAATTTTATCTAAAATGGAAAATATTCTTTTTGCTTTTGGTGGTCATACCATGGCGGCGGGAATGACTGTTGAAAAAGATAAAATAGACAGTTTTGTTGAAGAGGTAGAAAAACTTGTAAGTCAAGAGTATGAAAACAACGAAATTGTTCCATATGAAGAATTTGATTTAGATATTGATGCAAAAGACATTAATTCGCAATTTATAGAAAGTTTTAACAGGCTAGAGCCTTTTGGTTGTCAGAATCCAGTTCCGCTTTTTAAAATAACTTTTGACAAGGTTGTTTGTTCTCCAATGAAAAATCATGCACAACACTTAATGGCTCAAATGCCTAATTTAACGCTTATTTGCTTTAATAAACCAGAATATTATAATCTTCTAAGCCAGCACTCAAAAAAAGAGGCACTTGTTGAACTTCAAGTTGATAACTTTCGTGGGTCTAAAACCTGCAAAGGCATAATCAAACTTGCACAGCTTGCAGATTATCCAAATGTAAGCGCAGAAAGAATAGGTGGAGAATATATCAAGCAACTTGCACTTTCTTCTTATGGTAACACCGCAAAATATAACACATACAGAAAAGATAAACTTGATGACTTGCTCTGCTCGCAAAATTCTTTATATGGCACTTTGGTAATCGCAAATACCTTGCAAAGCTACAAAGATTTTCTGGAAAAAACAAAATATAAAAATCAAATTGTTTGCACAGAGTATTTGCATCTAACAAACTCAAATGGTTTTAATACCCTTTGTTTATGTCCAAGCATTTTTAATAATTTAAACAATTTTAATCGAATTGTTCTGCTTGACAGTGTTCTTGATGAAGCATATATTGTAACACTGAACAACAAAACAGAAGCGGAGGTTTATCTTCCACAGAGTTCACCATTTTTATTTGCTCCGTTTAGAATGATTGATTTATCCAGAAAAACTTTTGGACTATATTTCAATCTAATAAAAACTGCAAACAAGCAAAAAATTTCTGGTTTTGATGACTTTAACTTTTTTAACAAACTAAAAAAATTAAACAAAGAGATAAACTATGTTCAGTTTGTTGCTTGCATTAACACCTTTGAACAGATTGGAATAATTACAATTCACAACTCAATAAGCAACTATTTTATCGAAGTAAATAAGGGTGCAAGCAGTTCGCTTGAAAAATCTCAATTTTATAATAAATTATCACTCATTTTAAAAACATATTAAAGGAAAAATAATGGCAAGATTTCGTATTCCAAAAGCAAAGACAAAACCAAAAGACTACTCTGTTCTTCCATGGACAGAGACTTTTCGTTTAGAATACCCTGTGCCAGCAATAAAAAAATTGATGCAAGAACAAGATATTCCCATTGAAAAGCTTGTTAATTATTTGCATTTTCATGTCTATATGGATAGGAATAAGGCAGAACTGTTAAAAGAAGCAATTCTTCATGAACTCGCACTTGTTCACAATGACCAAGAAGTTAATCTTGTGATAAACATTCCATTTTGTGCTTGGCGTTGCTTTAATTGCACAAATGTGATGTATGACAAAACCAAGAATAAAGATATATATCCATATTTTATTGATGCGCTTTATAAAGAACTAAATCAAGCAAAGCAAATTATTGAAAACAAATATTATATGGTAAATAACATCTGTTTTACTGGAAATCTGCTTGCGCTTGATGAGGATGAAATAGAAAATTTGCTTAAAATGGTAAGTTATCAATTAAGCAAAATCACAGTTGAACTGGGTGCGCCAGCATTTGTAACAGAGCAAAAATTACAAATTTTAAAGAAATATAATGTTTCAAGAATAATCATAAATGCACTGACTTTTAATACCATTACTTTGCGAAAATTGGGCAGGCGTTTTGAGTTTAAAGATTTTTATAATGCATATAAGTTAATCATCGGCTATGGCTTTGAAACAAGTTTTGAACTTGTTGTTGGTTTGCAGGATGAAAAGGAATTGCAACTGGCAAGAAATTTAAAACTTTCCACTGAACTTGGTGCTTCAAACATTGACCTTTTTGCTGTTCATTGTCCAAACATTATCGAGCCAGATATAATTAACGCAGAGCATGTTAAAAAACAAAGGCAACTTTTAGATTTTGCGAATAAATATATGCTTGAAAAGGGTTTTAAACCATATTTTATAAAATGTAGCGAAGTTGAAAACGGTTGCTTTGAAAATGTTGGTTGGACAGTTGAAGGCATGGGGTGTGGGTTTATAAAAGACAAAATGGAGCGTGTTTCAACCACAATTGGATGTGGAACGCAATCTCAAAGCGTTTTGGTTCATAATATTGGTAATAAAAAAGCATTTATGAAAAATCCATATGATATTTCACTTTATGTTTTTGGTATTGATGAATTACTGGCAAAAAAAGATAAATTTTTTGCATAAACTCTTTACAAAATTACTAAATTATGGTAAATTTAATTATACCTTTCTCACAGATTTTGGAATAACTCCACCTTAATCTTTGAGTTTAGGCAATCATATTTTGCGAAAAAGGAGTATAAAGAATGAAAGCAAAGAGTGAAATTATCAAAGAATTTCAAAGAAAAGAAGGCGACACTGGTTCAACAGAAGTTCAAGTTGCTCTCTTGACAGAGAGAATAAAACATCTGACTGAGCACTTAAAGACACATCCAAAAGACAACCACACTCGTCGTGGACTTTTGAAAATGGTTGGACAAAGAAAACGACTTCTTCGTTATCTTGAAAAGACTGATCTTGAAAAATATCGTGCTTTGAAAGAAAAACTTGAAATAAGATAATCAAAATTGGCGAAGATAAAAGTTATCTTCGCTTTATTTGTATTAAAAGGATGTAATTTATGGAACACAAGATATATGAAACAAAAATCGCTGGAAGAAATTTAAGTGTTAATATTGGCAAATATGCTGGACTTAGTGATGGCAGTTGCGTTCTAAAATGTGGAGATACTGTTGTTATGTGTAATGTCAACGTGGCGGACAAAGTTCGTGATGGTGTTGACTTTTTACCTCTTTCAGTTGATTATGAAGAAAAACTATATGCAGTTGGAAAAATTCCGGGTGGATATAAAAGGCGTGAGGGCAGAACAGATAGTTCCATTTTGGTGTCAAGACTGATTGACCGACCTTTAAGACCTCTTTTTCCAAAAAATTTTCATAACGATATAACTGTTGTTGCAACAGTGTTATCTGTTGACCCAGATGTTTCTCCCGAGCCACTTGCAATGCTGGCAAGTTCAATTGCACTATCAATATCAAAAGCACCATTCATGGGACCAACAGGCAGTGTTGTTGTTGGACTTGTTGATGATAAATTGATAATAAACCCAGATGCTAAACAGCGTGAGGAAAGTTCTTTACATTTAACTGTTAGCGGAACCAAAGATGCAATTGTCATGGTGGAAGCGGGTGCTGATGAAGTCAGCGAAGAAAAGATGATAGAAGCAATTTTGTTTGCTCATGATGAAATAAAAAAACAGGTTAAATTTCAAGAAAAAATAGCAAAAGAGATTGGAAAAGAAAAGATAAAAGTTGAAGAAGACCACTCTTTTGATAAAATACAAGCAGAAATTGAAGAATATGCTTTGCCACTTTTACAAAAAGCACTCGAAGAAACAGAAAATGAAAAAAGAATTGAAAATTGTTCTAATGTTTTAGAAGAAGTTCGTGAGCATTTTAAAGATGTTTTGCCCGACCAAGAAGCATTCATTGCAAATGTTGTCGGACAAGTAACAAAAAAAGTGGTGCGAGATAACACACTTAACAAAGGCAGGAGAATTGACGGCAGAGCCTATGACCAAATTCGTCCAATTTGGAGTGAGGTTGGTCTTTTGCCTCGGGTTCATGGAAGTGCTGTGTTCACCCGTGGAAAAACACAGGCTTTGGCAACAGTTACCCTTGGAATGTTTAGTGATGCGCAGCAACTTGACGGCATTGATGACGAAGTTCAAAAAAGATATATGAATCACTACAATATGCCACCATATGCAAGCGGAGAAGTTCGTGCACTAAAAGCGCCGGGGCGCCGAGAAATTGGACATGGTGCACTTGCTGAAAGAGCTGTTCAGCCAATTTTACCAAATGAAGAAGAATTTCCTTATGCAATAAGAACGGTAACCGAAGTTTTAAGCAGTAATGGCTCAACAAGTCAAGCAAGTGTTTGTGCAACCTGTCTTGCACTTATGGATGCAGGTGTGCCAATTCGTTCGCCAGTTAGTGGAATTGCTATGGGGCTTATGAAGGATGAAAAAAGCAAAAAGGTTGTTGTGCTAAGCGATATTCAAGGTGAAGAAGATTTTTTTGGTGACATGGATTTTAAAGTTGCAGGAACACCCGATGGAATAACTGCCATTCAAATGGATATCAAAATTAAAGGCATTGATAAAGAAATTCTATCACATGCGTTAATGCAAGCAAAAGAGGGCAGAAGATATATTCTAGATAAAATGCTCACTGCAATTGATAGACCAAGAGAAGAAATTTCTAAATATGCTCCAAAGATAATAAGTTTTAATATAGATGCCGAAAAAATTGGTGATGTGGTTGGCAAAAATGGAAAGACTATAAATAAAATTATTGCAGAAACTGGTGTAAAAATTGATATTGAAGATGACGGAAAAACCACCATTGCAAGTCAAGATAAAGATATGTGTGAGCGAGCAAAACAAATTATTCTTGAAATTGTTACACCAACACAGGCAGGGCAACAGTTTGAAGGCACGGTTATAAAAATTGCAAGTTTTGGTGCGTTTGTTGAATTTGCGTTTAACAAAGAGGGAATGATTCACATATCAAAACTCTCAAAACAGCGTGCTGATAAAGTGGAAGATTTTGTTCATGTTGGAGATAAGGTAAAAATAGAAGTGCTATCTGTTGATGATAAAGGCAGAATTGATTTAAAACTTCTTGATGTAATAAAATAAAATTTAGAAAGAGTATGTGGCAAACATATTCTTTTTATTTTGCAAAAAATTATAAATAAAAACGTAAAAAATCATGAAAAAACTGGTAAAAAATGTAAATTTTATAAAAAATGCTTAATTTTTAGTGTTTGTTTGATTATATTTTTATTTTTCATATATCATTTTTTATTTTCATAAAATATATTATGGAAAAAAATAAAAAAATAAAAGTTGTTTCACTTTTAAGCAATTTGGTTATAATTTTTGTGTTAGTTATAGTTTCTGTTTTCACAATTTTGCCTTCAAGCAAAACGGTATCTCAAACTGAAACAAGAGTTTATTATTCAGGAAACCCCGATATGCCATATGTATCCCTTATGGTTAATGTCTATTGGGGGAATGAATATTTAGAGCAAATGCTTGAAATTTTTTCGCAAACTAACACTCAAGCAACATTTTTTGTTGGAGGAACTTGGGCAAGCAAAAATAATGAACTTTTGCAGTCTATAAAAGACGCAGGACACGAAATTGGCAATCATGGTTTTTTCCACAAGGACCAAGATAAACTGGACTATGCACAAAATAAAAGTGAAATTCTTAATAATCACAATTTAATAAAAGAACTGGTTGGGGTAGAGATGAATTTGTTTGCTCCACCTTCTGGTGCGTATTCAAGCATAACTCTTGATGTTGCAGAAAGTTTAAATTATAAGACAATCATGTGGAGCAAAGATACAATTGATTGGAGAGACCATGACGCAAGTTTAATTGTAAAAAGAGCAACAACAAATTTAAAAAATGGTGATTTAATTTTAATGCATCCAACCGAGGCAACAGTGCAAGCTTTAAGTGAAATTATTTCAAGCATTAAAAGCCAAGGTTTTGAAATTGTTCCTGTTTCAAAAAACATTGAGAAAATTGAAGTATAAAAGCAAAAACAAAATTAAATTTTTAGCATTTTACATTAATATTTGATTGATTTTTTAAAATTAAATTGATATAATCAATTTATAGACTATATTTGGGGGAATTTTATGCAAAAATTAAAAACATATCCATCTGGTTTGCGTGTTGTGTGTGAATATATGCCAGACAGAAAGGTTGAAAGCGTTTCATTCTTTGTGGCTTCGGGCTCAGGCTATGATTTAAAAAATAAAGAGGGAATTGCTCATTTCTATGAGCATATGTTTTTCAAAAGCACAAAAAACAGGTCTTCTTTCAAAGTTAATCTTGATTTAGACTCTTTGGGTGCGGGTGGAAATGCTTTTACAAGTTTTTCAAGAACAGCATATTACAGTTTAGTTAGAACAGAGGATACTGAAAAACTTTTTGATATTTTGAGTGATTGTTTCTTTAATGGAATTTTTCTTGATGAAGAAATCAAAACTGAACAAGGTGTTGTTTGCAGTGAAATAGACCGTTATCAAGATTCTTTTT
>CASEYA010000125.1 GCA_949291975.1 uncultured Christensenella sp. | reverse complement strand
AATGTTTTTATGCTTGCTGAGACGAATAACTGTTTCAGGTAAAATGTTTACGCCTGTTCTTGATGGAATGTTGTAAAGAATGATTGGCGTTTTCACGCTGTCTGCAATTTTTTCATAGTGAACAATTAGGCCCTTTTGACTTGTTTTGTTATAATAAGGCGAAACAATTAAAAGAGCATCAGCGCCAATTTTTTCAAAAGTCAAACTTTTCTCAATTGCTTCTTTTGTGTTGTTACTTCCAGCGCCAATGATAACAGGTAAACGCTTGTTGATGTATTTAATGCAAAAGTCAGCCATTTCAAATTGTTCATCTTTTGAAATGGTAGAACTTTCCCCTGTGGTGCCAAGAATTAAAATTGCCTTGCTTCCACCTTCAATTTGCATGTCAATAAGTTGTTTTAAAATGTGTTTGCTAATTTTTCCTTTTCCACTGGAAAAGGGTGTGACCAAGGCAGTGCAACTTCCTTTGAATATCATAAATTTTTCTCCTTTTTTATTCAATGACTGGTTGAATTTGTTTTCCTTTTAGAGCGTCCAAAATTGTGTCTTCTGTCTTTTCCCATTTGGCAACAAGTGAGTGTGGCTTTTTTGCGCTGTCATCCTGTGCAAATGGAATAAAGAAAAAGTTTTTAGAGTTAAAAAGGGTGGCAAGGTTTTTAAAATTAAGCCCCATTGCATCGTTGGAAGAAATTCCAATTACAACTGGCTTGTTGTTTCTTATGTGTGATTTTGCGCACATGGTTACGGCGTTATCTGTTATTGCATTTGCAAGTTTTGCCAAGGTGTTACCTGTGCATGGTGCAACAATTAAAATGTCAATTAAATTGTTAGGGCCAATTTTTTCTGCTTCTGTGATGGTGTGAACAACCTTTTTTCCACAAATTTTTTCCACTTTTTCAGCAAAGTCTTTTGCTTCTCCAAATCTGGTGTCTGTTTTAAAGGTGTTGTCGCTAAAAATTGGCAAAATGTCATAACCCTTTAAAATCAGTTTTTCCATTTCTTCCAAAATTCTTTTGTGTGTGCAGAAAGAGCCCGTTATTGCAAAGCCAAGTTTTATCATAGATTAAGTTCTCCTAAAATTTTATCAAGCATCAAGTTTGATGCACTTTCAAAACAAAAGCGTGACGGCAGGGCAGGTGCGGGCAAATAACAAAAGTTTTTTGCCAAAGTTTTGTCAAGGCAGTCAATTGATGCGGTTTCAATAAATAAACTTTCTTTTTTTATTTTTTTAATAATGCTTTCATCAATAAATTTTATGGGTCTTGTGTTTATGAAAACATCAAAATTTTTTATATCTTTTACAAACTCAAAGCCCAAATAGTTTTTGTTGCTAAAATAAAAGCAATTGTCAAATTCTGCTTCATTAAAGGTTACAATAGAAAATCTAACTCCAAGTTTTAAAAGAAGAATTGCTGTTGCTTTTGTAATTCTTCCAGCACCAAAAAGCAAAATATTTTGTTCAAAAATTGATTTTTTGGTGTTTTCAATCAAAAGCGCAAGCACACCTTCTGCGGTTAGCCTTGCGTTTTGAACACTGAAATGTTCTTCACTTAAAAAGTTAATGTGCTTGATGTTTTTTTGTTTTAATATTTCATTAAAGTTGCAATTTCCACAAAAAAGCGTTATATCACAGGGGAGATTGTGCACCTCTTGTTCACTCCACTTTTTTGATGGCGGAAAAACCAAAACATCTCCTTTTGTTGCATTTTGCATTTCTAAAACTGAAAAAATTTGCAATTTTTTCTTTTTTAAGCATTTTGCAATATAATTTGTTCTTTTGTCTTGTTTATCAATATAAAAAATCATAATTTTTTGTCCCCTTTTACATTTTATGTTGCATATAAAATATTTGTGTAACTAATCAAGGAGGATGTAATGCAAGTCAAACATTTTTTTGCCAGTGCTAATTCTGGCGTTGGTTTTTTAAATTATTTTTGTAATTTAAACGCAGGAAGCGATAATCATTTTACATATGTCATAAAGGGCGGTTCAGGCACTGGAAAAAGTTCGCTTATGAAGAAAATTGGAGAATATTTTGCAGAAAGAGGCGAAAAGGTTGAATTTATTCACTGCTCAACTGATACAAACAGTCTTGACGGAGTAAGGCTTGTCAGTCATAATATATTGATTGTTGACGGAACAGCTCCTCATGTGCAAGACGCAAAAATTCCCGAAGTTGAAGACAGAATTGTTAATGTGGGTGAGTTCATCAGTCCAAATGTGAGCAAATATAAAAAGCAGATAAAAGACATTTTAATAGAAAAAGCAAAACTTTTTTCTTGTGCTTATCTATATTTGGAAAGTGCAAACAAAATTGCGAAAATAAACAAAAAATTATGCGAAAATCAAAACCTCGACCTTGTCACAAGCAAGGCAGAAAGCATATTAGAAAAAATTTGCTCAGCAAAAATCAGCAGAAAGGCAACAGAGCGAAAACTTTTTTCTGGTGCAGTTTGCGAAAATGGAATTTTTAAGTTTGATGATATAAATAACTTCAGCGCTATCTATACCATAAAAGGCAATCTTTGTTTTTGCGAAGCTGTTCTAAATGAAATAAAAAAGGGTTTGCTTGACAGTGGTATTGATATAACAACTTTTGCAAATGTTATTTTGCCAGAAGTGATTGATGGAATATATATTCCAAGTCTTGATATCATGATTAAAACTCAGGTAAAGAATGTTGGTGAGCTGGAAAAATTCAACGACAAACAAATTGATATTCTGGTAAAAAAAGCAGGCGAGTGTATTGCAAAAGCAAAATCATTTCACGAAAAACTTGAAAAATATTATGTTGAAAATGTCAATTTTGCAAAACTCAATTTGTTGTGCGATAAACTGATTTTAGACATTGAAAATAGAATAAAATGCTAAAAATAAGCTTTTTAAACACAAAAAACACAAAAAATTCAATTTTTTAACTTATTTTTTGCAAAAATAAATATAAAATAAAAAAGAACTTTATATACTTTGGCAAATTATTCTATATATTTAGAATTTTGTGCTTGTCTTACTTAATAAAGTTCTTTTTGTTTATAAAAAATTTTTATTATTAATTTAATTTTTTAACTTATTTCATTTTCAATAAGATATTCCAAAATTTCAATGGCGTTGCTGGCAGCACCTTTTCGCAAGTTGTCAATTACCGAGAAAAAGGTTAGAGTCTTGTTATCAAATAAATCTTTTCTCAGTCTGCCAACAAAAACTTCATCTTTACAGTTTGCAATGATTGGCATTGGATAGAGGTTGTTTTTAACGTCATCAACAAGCACAATGCTTTTAAAGTTTTTAAGTGCATCACGGGCTTTTTGTAAATCAACTTTTTTCTTAAATTTGGCAACAACAGAAACTGAGTGGCAGTTTAAAACAGGAACACGAACGCAGGTTGCAATAACCTTTAATTTTTTTAGTTTTAATATTTTTTTGGTTTCATTTACCATTTTCATTTCTTCTTTTGTGTATCCATTGTCTTCAAAACTGTCAATATGTGGCAAGCAGTTGTTAAAGATTTTATAAGGATAGAACTTTGGCTCGCAATTTTCTTCTGTCAAACAAAAATCATTAATTCCCTTTTGCCCACTTCCGCTGACTGCTTGATAGGTTGCAAAACTAACGCTTTTAAGTTTAAATACTTCATCAAGTGCTTTAAGTGGAGCCATGCATGCAATGGTTGAACAGTTTGGGTTTGCAATAATTTTGTTGTGCCAAAAAAGTTCTTCTCCATTTACCTGAGGGACCACAAGCGGAACATCTTTTTCCATGCGCCAAGCACTGCTGTTGTCAATGACTGTTATGCCTTTTTCTTTAAAAATTGGTGCAAACTTTTTTGAAATCATTCCACCCGCAGAAAAAAGGGCAAAGTCTATCTTTTTATTGTCTATATTTTTTTCGTTAAGTTCGTGAACTTTATATTCCTTGCCTTTAAATGTAATAATTTGTCCTTCGCTTTTCTTAGATGCAAAAAGATATAGGTTTTTTATCGCAATGTCTTTTTCTTCTAAAACTTTTAAAAATGTTTTGCCAACAAGTCCAGTTGCACCAACAATTGCTAAATTTATTTTTTTCATCATATTTTCCTTTTACTGTTTTTATCAGTCTATGAAAAAAATAAATATATT
>CASEYA010000124.1 GCA_949291975.1 uncultured Christensenella sp. | reverse complement strand
TTTTGGGTAATTGGAACCATGGCAATTGCAAGAAGAGAAAAGCAAAGAAAAAAGGTTGCCATTAGTTTTAGTGTTTTGCTATCAAACGGGTTGATTTTGAATTCCTTTTTTATTTGCATGGTTGTTTCCTCCATTTTTTTAAATTAATAAAACTTTATTGTTAATAAATTATGTTTTTATCAAGAAAATATACCCTTGGACAATAAAACATTGTTTTGTTAACAGACATAATATTAAAAAAGCGCAACAAGATTTTGTTGTAACTTAACTTGCACGCAGTTTTTGAGTGAATACATCGGTTTGTGATGTGTTGTAAAATAAAAATTTTTTGTCTCTGTTTTTGTGCAAGTTTTATAGGGTTATCTTGTGATGTTTTTATTATACAATATTTGTTTTGCGTTTGGCAAACGGTTTACGCAAGTTTGTGGTGTTTTTTTGCAAATTTTTATTTTTTGTGTTTTAGATGTTTTGTTTTGTCTGGGTTAGCATTTGGCTGTTTTTAAGATTATAGATTTTTGGTGTTTTAGAAAATTTTTGGCTTTTTTACCGTGTTTTTACTGAAAATCTTTAACAAAAAAAGAACTTTGCTGTTTTAAAACGAACATTCAACAGCATTTAACTTTTAAGCCGAAGTTCATTTTTTAGAAAGTTCCTTTTATTGTTTTTTGTTAATTTTAAAAAACTTAAATTATTTGCCTTCCTTTTTTTGCTTTTTAAAAAAAGCATTGATTGCAGATAAAATTTTCTTTACTGCCTTTTTTTCTTTGAAAGTGGAGCAGTTAACAACAATATCACTGCTGTCGACATAAACTTTGTCTTGCTCGGTAAAGGCAAGTTCTAAAACTTTTTGGTCTATTTCATCTTTTGAAAAAGTGGCTCTTTTGGAAATGTATTTTGGTGAAATTTGAAGATATATTATATAACTGCTTTTTTTGATGCGGTCAAAATTGCGGTTAGCAAACAAAGTTGTTGGTTTTATGCTTATGATGGTGTTTTCAAAACTGGCAATGTTCTTTATCACCTTGACTTCGTTTTGCTTGATATATTTTTTCCCTTCTTTTGCGCCCAGCACAGACAAAATGTGCTTTGTGTCTCCGAGTTCAAAATTTAGCATATCTTCAACATCAACATAGAACATATCTAACTTCTCGCCAAGCAATCTTGCAACATTATTGCTGTAATTTTGAAGCACACAAATAAAAGTTATGTTTGTTTTCATCAAAAAACCTCTTTTATACTATAGATATTATTTTACCAAATAAAATATTATTTTTCAATGCTTTACATCATTTTTTTATTAGTTTATCACTGATTTTTTATATAAAATTTAAGAAAAACACAAAACATATAATGTGCAAACACCTTAATTTGCTTGTAAAGTTAATTTTTCAAAATAAACTTGCTCGTGCAACAGTTAACCATATTAATCTAACTGTTGAAAATGATTTTGCAAGCGCAATTAATTATATTTTTTTATAAATTTTTCATATTCCAGCTTTTCTTTTTCGCTTAGATTGTTTGTTAGGCGTTCGAGTTCCTCGCTTTTTCGTTTGATTGCACGAAGTTTTTTGGTCATTTTCTTTATATTTTGATTTGCGGTTTTTCTGTTTAGAACTTTTTGCAAATCTGGAATGATTTTTTTGGTTGCAACATAGCCTCTTTTCATAAGTTCCAAAGTGTTTGAAATTTTGAGCTGACTGAATTCAGATAAATCAATTTTTATGATGTAGTCGGAGTGAACATAGCCGTTTACCGCATTAGAAACCATTAAAATTCTGAGTGATGCTTTTAGAACATCAATGGTTTTGGTGCTGTCTGTTCCATAGCCACGGGTTGGATTTATGTCTAGCGAGACAACAATGTCGGCACCCATTTCACGCAGAGCATCGGCTGGAATGTTGTTTGTTAAAAGCCCATCAACCAAAATCATGTTATTGTGTTCAACGGGCGTAAAAACCCCTGGAACAGCGCAAGAGCCTGCAATTGCCTTTTTTAAGTTGCCACTTGTTAGGTGAACCTCTTTGCCAGTTTTAAGGTCGACAGCCACAACGCAAAGTGGCTTTTTTAGTGTTTCAAAGGTGTTATCTTTTAGAATATCATCTAGCATTTTTTCAAAGCGCTCTGTTTTACTTGGCACAAACATGATTTTTGAAGAAGTAAAGTCGCTTTGTTTAACTTTTAGAGCATATTGCTCCATTTCTTCAATTGGCATATCAAGAGCATAGAGCGCACCCATTAAAGAGCCAATTGATGTTCCTGCCACCATATCGAACTCAATGCCCGCCTCTTTGAGAGCACGCATCAC
>CASEYA010000123.1 GCA_949291975.1 uncultured Christensenella sp. | reverse complement strand
GTTGCTGGTGGTGTTCCTTTTGAAAAAATTGAAGAACTTGTTGAAAAATATATTTTGCCATATACTGAAACTCATAAAAAAGAACCTGTTGTGCTTTATAATGATAAAGCAAAAGATATAATACTAAAAGACAATTATGTCTTTACTTCAAAAGATACAAAGCAGGTTTACTTTTTGTTTGGAATTCCAACAGTAAGGTTGGACAGCCCTGATTACAAAAAACTTGAATTTGCTTCAATAGTTTTTGGTGGGCCAATGAGTTCACGACTTTTTCAAAGACTAAGAGAAAAAGAAGGTTGTGTTTATACTGTCCGCTCAGATATTGATTGCATTCCACTTACTGGTGATTTTAATGTTTACTTTGCAACAAACAAAGAAACAGCTACTCAGGCGGTTAAATCATTTAAAGATGAAATTGATAAGGTTGTAAGTGATGGCTTTACAGCAGAAGAGATAGAGAGAACAAAAGAACTAATAAGAGCCAACATGGCAATTAAACTTGATAGTGTTGTAAGCATTGGTTCATCTAATGCAATGGAACTTATAAATTTAAACAAAACTTATAACTCAGAGGAAAAACTTAAAGAAATTCTTTCTTTGACAAACGAAGAAATTAATGATTGTGCAAAGAGATTGCTATCAAGTAAAAACTTCTTGCTAAGTGTTGTGGCAAAAGAAGACGATATTGATTTTATTAGTATGCTAAAATAACATATAAGAAAAATGGGAGTATGAATTGGCAAAGTATAATTCTCAAAATCTAAATCAAAAAAAACATAACTTAACCACTCGTATGAAATGGGGGATATCTGTTTTTGTAATATCCTTTGTTTTGTTTTTATTAGTTGTAACTAATTTTATAGTGCCAATTCACAATTTTATTTTGGGTACTTTTGGCTTATGCATCTATCCAATTTTAATCATAGCAATGGCAGTTGGCATTCTGTTAATGCTTAAAAAACAATATCGAATTGCAAAAGTATATGTTGCAACAATAGTTACTGCATTCTTTTTGCTGGTTATGTTTTTTCAGCTTGTTTTAACTGATTTAAGTGTTGGCTTTGGTGATTATATTTCAAATTGCTATTATTTAAGAAACACAGCAGGTGGAGTTATCATAGGCACTTTGACCTATGCGCTTAATCTTGGTAGAGGGCTTTGGGGTGTGATTATTCTTGAAATAATAGCACTTGTAATTTGTGTTGCGTTCATAATTGATTATTTCTTAAAAATGAAAGAATACAAGGAAGTTTCAACACGAACACTTGCATTCCCTCAAAAAGAAAGCAAAAAGTTAAAGGTTAAGAAAGCAAAAGAGCAAACAGAAGAGGTTGCAAAAGAGCCAGAGCCAAAACTTGTTCTAGATGCTTACGTAGAGAAAAAAGAGCAAGCAAAACAAGCGCTTTTCAGCAAAACTTCATATAAAAATGAAGATGATATGGCAATTCAAATATTTGGTGAAGAATTTGTTAACAACATAAAAAACCAAAACTCTCCAAAGCAAAAAAATGAAAAGAAAGAATTTACTCTTGCTGAACTCTATGAAGAAAACAAGGGCAAGGAAAATATGTTTATAACAAGAGAGGCAGAGACAGGCAAGCCAAGTCGCTTCATTCACAACGAAGAAAGAACTGCATTTCAAACAACGCTTGACCTTGATAATCTGAAATCTTTTGAGAATTTCCGAAAACGAGAGCAGGAAGAAAGGCGCAAAGCGTCGGATAACATGATTGCTCAAAATAATTTTGCAAACCAAAATACAAATAACTTTACAAGAAATGACAATTTACACCAAAGCAATAACTTTAATCAAAATTTGTCGGGTGGTATAAACGCTTCAATAAACAACTCAAATATAAGTTCACAGCCACAAAATAATAACATTCAAATGCATCATCAACAAAATAATGCTGTAAACGAAGATAGTGATATAAATGACCTTAATGTTTTAAATCTTGATGACAGTGAGATAAGTGAGATAATTGCTCCAAAAGAAGAAATTAAAAAACCACAGCCAATCAATAGGCAACCAAGGCAAGAATTTAATATTCCAAACTCAAAACCTCAACATGAAAATAAAACAGAGCCACCAAAGCGAAAACTTCCAAAAATGCCATATATTAGACCACCAATTGATTTGTTGACAACAAAGTCCACAAATTATAATGATGATAGCGAAAGTTACAACACGAAAGCACTTTTGTTGGAAGAAACGCTTGACAGTTTTAAAATTCCAGCCAAAGTGGTTGCAATCACTCGTGGTCCAGCGGTAACAAGATATGAACTGCAAATGCCAACTGGTATTCCGGTTAAAAAAATTGTTCAACACAGCGAAGACATTGCAATGATGATGAAAAATAAAAGCATTCGTGTTGAAACACCAATTCCAGGAAAAAGTCTGGTGGGTGTAGAAGTTCCAAACGATACAATTGCAACAATTGGATTAAAGGACATAATTGACACTGAAAACTTTTTAAATAACAAACATGCTCTTTCTTTTGCTCTTGGAAAAGATATTGTTGGCGATTGTAAGATTTGTAATCTTGAACAAATGCCACACCTTTTGGTAGCAGGTTCAACGGGAAGTGGTAAAAGTGTATGCCTTAATGTTATTTTGATAAGTCTTTTATATAGACTTGGGCCAAATGATTTAAAAATACTTCTTATTGACCCAAAAAGAGTGGAATTTGTGTCATATAACTATTTGCCTCATATGCTTGTTCCAAAGGCAATAAATGATGCACAACAAGCCCTTAATGCTCTTGATTGGGTAATAAAAGAAATGACAAGAAGATATGACTTGTTCAGTCAAAAGCATGTTAGAAATTTCAAAGAATTTAATGCTTTGCCAGAAGTATATAAGGGTGAAGAAGATAAACTGCCATATATTGTTGTAGTAATTGACGAACTTGCTGATTTGATGATGCTTGCAGGGCATGAACTAGAAGAAAAAATTCAAAGATTAACACAACTTGCAAGAGCGGCTGGTATCCACCTTATAATTGCCACCCAAAGACCATCAGTGAATGTTATAACTGGTGTAATAAAAGCAAACCTAACATCTAGAATTGCATTTGCAGTAACAGACTTTGCGTCATCAAAGACCATTCTTGACCAAGCGGGTGCGGAAAAACTTCTTGGTCGTGGTGATATGCTTTATTCACCACAAGATTTGCCAGAACCAATCAGAATTCAATGTCCTTATGTAGACAGCAAAGAAGTTCTTAACATAACAAACTTTATTCGTGATAACAACCCATCCGATTTTGATGATAATATAAATGAATTTATTGCAAAAGGCGATAAAAACAATTCAAACAGTGGTTCTGATTCGCAAGATGCAAGCAGTTGGGACCCACTTTTGCCAGTTGCTCTTCTTGACTTCATTCAAGCAGGTGAGGGCTCGGCATCCATGATTCAAAGACGACACAGCGTTGGTTATGTTCGTGCAGGACGAATTATTGACCAAATGGAAAATGCTGGATTTATTTCTCCAAAAGACCCAGCAAAACAAATGAGAAGTGTTTTAATAACCATGGAAAAATATAACGAAATATTTGGGGAAGAAGAATAATTAAGGAGAATAAAATAATAAAATGAATTTACCTAACAAACTATCAATTGTTCGCATTGTGCTTGTTCCAGTGATGATATTTTTCTATCTTGCAACTTTTTTGGACCCTTGGGGGAAGTTTGCGGCTTGCGTTATTTTTATTGTGGCTGCAATAACAGATTTGCTTGATGGAAAAATAGCCAGAAAAACAGGGCAGGTTACTGACCTTGGAAAACTTTTGGACCCAACAGCTGACAGACTGCTGTATAACTGTGGTTTGCTTCTTGTTGTTGCTGACCAAACAATTCCAATGCCATATGGTGTAATTGCTCTTGCAATTTTGCTTTTTAGAGATTTTATTATAAGTGGAATAAGACAGGTGGCAGCAAGTAAAGGTGTTGTTGTTGCTGCTGTTCTAAGTGGAAAAATTAAGGCAATTTTGCACTATATTCAAATTCCAATGTTCATGTTTTATGCTGGAAGTAGTTTTTTCACAGGTGCATTCTGGGATGTTTACAATCAAGTGCTTTTCATAGCAGCTTTCGTTGTGTTTGCTGTTGCAACACTTGTAACAATTTGGTCAATTTTTGATTATTGCTATAAAAATAAGTTTGTATTTCAAGAAAACAATTCAAATAACAAAGAAGACAACTCTCAAAAAGAAAAAAATTCTAACGAGGAAAAATGAAGGCAAATCTGATTGTTTTAAAAACTCAAGAAAGTCAAGAGGAAATCTATTCTGTGATAGAACCAACTCTAACAAAATTTTTGGCACAGAATGGCGTTGATATAACAAAATCAATCTATTTTAAACAGTTTGATGAACTTAATAAAAGTCTCTTTGGCTTGCTTGAAAGTTGTTCAATTTTGCTTGTTGATATGTCTATGGAAAACATAGATTTTCTTTTCACACAGATAGAAAAGTTTTATTCAGCAAAAATGTCCAGTTTTGAACACGGAAAATTTTGGAAAGATATGCAGTCAAACCGTTGCTGTTTGATGTTTAACATCAATAACCTTGATTTTATAAAAGATATAGATAAAAACTTTTTAAAGCAACTGTTTGCTCCAACAAAATTTCTAAACATTGTAAAAACATATGGACTTGCCGAAAGTGAAGTTAGAAGGGTGCTTCGAGCAATTCCAAACGAAAATAATTTTGAATGGTATGTAACAGCAAGTTTTTTTGATTGTGAAATAGATATTCTTGCCGAAGCGGAATATTATAACACAAAAGCACACAGTGAATATATAAGACTTATTTATGAAACGCTTGGTGACTATATATATTCAGACACCGACGACAGTCTTTTCCAAAAGCTAGAAGAATTGCTGTCTGTTCGTAAAACAAAAATTGCCATTTGTGATACTTTGACAGGTGGTCTGTTTAATAATTTGATAAGGAAAAATTTGGTTGGCTGGAATCAATATATATGCGCCTTTTACAATATCAACAGAGAAGATGATTTGGTCAATATATTAAAAATAAACGAAAACTATCTAACGCAACATGGTGCTGATTCAGTTGATACAATGTATGAAATGGCGGCACAGCTTCTAGAAAATACACCCGCAAGCATTGTGCTTGTTTTAACTGGAACACCACAAAAGCCATATATTGCACTTGGAGATAAAGAAGCAATTCATCTTTATAAGTTTAATTTTAATCACAACAATACTTTTATATATAACATGATGTGTCAAACAGCAATTTTTAAATTATTAAAAAAATTGAAGAAAAATGATATACTTTTTTAAAACTTTGTGATAAAATAAGAACATATGAACAAAAAAAGGAAAGAAAAACTATGGCAGTTGATAAAGAAAAAAATCTAGAGCAAGCAATTGCTCAAATTGAAAAACAGTTTGGAAAAGGCTCAATTATGCGCCTTGGTGACACTGTTCAAGAAAAAATTGATGTTTTCCCAACAGGATGTTTAACTCTTGACCTTGC
>CASEYA010000122.1 GCA_949291975.1 uncultured Christensenella sp. | reverse complement strand
GTTGCTGGTATGCATGGAACAGTTCCATCAAACATTGAAAGATGCATTAGAATTGCGATAAACAATGTTTGGAAAGACATTAAACCACAAGAGGTTGCAGACAAGATTGGTGTTGATAAAATTTTCTTTGAGCACAAGCCAACTTGCAGAGAAATAATTTTGTTTGTTGGCGAGTTAATTTTGGATAATGCCAAAGAAGTTTTACTTCACAGAGAATTTCCAATGGAAAAATATAGAATAGTTGGCATAAAAAATTAGAAAAACTCATATTTTGTTGTATGTGGAAATACAAGCGAGTAATGAGTCGGGGTAGTGTCTGTTGGGGACTTATTGCTGACCACTTTGCACGATATAAATGGATATATTTGATATTTGGGGCAGTTTGTCTAACTGGACTTATTGCTGGTTTTATTGTTGGTTTTTCACGAGCGGAAAACATGGAATTAAACGATTTGCCAGATACCATTTTGGTTGCGTTTATAAACAAAGACATTGCAGGTGCTTCGCTGTTTTTTTCTCGCTTTTTTGCTTTTTTGGGTCTAATAATTTTGGTTTGGATAACAAATTTTAAACCTTTTTTGTGTTTTATAACCTTTATTATTTTATTATATAGAAGTTTTTTGATTGGCATAAATTGTGCAATCTTAATTACTCTTTATCAGGTGGGTGGAATTATAAATGTTCTTTTGATATTTCTCCCAGTGCATTTAATTGCTCTTTTTGCATTGCTAATTTGGTGCACCATATGTTTTTATTCGAACTGTGCACACAAACAACTTAACTATAAGGTTGTAAGCGTTGAATTTTGGTCATATTCAAAGTTGAATTTGATTTCTGTGCTTATTTTAATAGTTGTGGCATATGCGTTAGAAGCTATTTTGATGCCTTATTTAACTTCGTCAATATTTATTGGTGTAAGTTAGTTTATATACATAAAATTCTCTAAAATGCAAAACCTAACTTAAAAGAAAAAGGAGAATTTTATAATGGTAAAAAAGAAATTATTTTCTGGCTTTATGCTTCTATTATTTGCAGTTTTGTGCTTAACAACAAATTTTTTATCTGGTATGTCGGTTGTGGCAGTAGATAGTGCATTAACACCACACAGCAAAGCATCGGTTTTAATTGAGTCTGGAAGTGGTCAAATTTTGGCAGAAAAAGACTCAACCAAACAACTGCCAATTGCTAGTGTAACAAAACTTATGACAATCTTGCTAACACTTGAAAATATACAGAACGGAAACCTTGAGTTAGACTCAAAAGTTACAGCAAGTGAAAATGCTGCTGGAATGGGTGGTTCACAAGTTTTTATTGATGCAAACAGTGAATATGTTGTGAAAAATCTTTTAAAAGCGGTAATTGTTGCAAGTGCAAATGATGCAAGTGTTGCTTTGGCGGAGGCAATTGCAGGCAGTGAACAAGCGTTTGTCGAAAAAATGAATGAAAAAGCAAAGCAGTTAAAATTGCAAAATACAAACTATGTTAACTGTTCGGGGCTTCCAGCACCGTCTCAATATTCATGTGCTATTGATGTGGCAAACATAATGCGAGAACTAACACACTATCCACTGTATTTTGAACTTAGTGGAATTTGGATGGAAGATTTTCAGCACCCAAGTGGCAGAGTAACAACAATGGCAAACACAAACAAACTGATAAGATATTATCAAGGCTGTGACGCAGGAAAAACAGGCTCGACAAATGAAGCGGGATATTGTCTTGTGGCAACGGCAAATAGAAATAATATGCGCTTGATTTCAGTTGTTTTAGGTGCAGACACAAGCAAAAATCGCTTTGCTGACGCATCTAATCAATTTAACTTTGGATTTGCAAACTTTGAAAGCACAAAAGTTGTTGATTCGCAAAGAAATCTAGCAGAACAAGTTACATTGCAAAAAGCAAAAGAAAATAATTTGATTTTGCTTGCTGAAGAAGACTACTTTGTTATAAATAAAAAGGGCGAGAAGCCAGAACTTGATACGCAAATCAACTTGCCAAATAAGTTAAACGCACCATTAAAACAAGGTGATATTGTTGGAAAAGTAATCATCAGTAAAAATGGCGTTGTTGAAAAAGAGGTAAATATAATCGTTCAAGAAGATGTTGAAGCACAAGGTTATTGGCAAACAACAAAATCAATTTTAGAAAAATGGAGTTTTTAGGCAGAAAATAAAAGTTTTATTAAAATAATTTTTATAAAAAAGGGCGAAAGCCTTTTTTTATTTAATATAAGAAAAGAACACAATTTTGTGTTCTTTTCTTAATTTTGCTTATTCGTTATTTTTATTTGCACTATCGTTCTGTATTTTTGTTGTATCTGGGTTTTTTGGTTTGTTTTGTTCACAATTTTTTGTTTTGCAATCTTTTTTGTTTTCTTTTGTCATTTTCTGAGTTTCATCAGTATTTGCACGAACTTTTGATTTTTCCATTTTGGAATTATCAATCGCAAATGCTTCTGCTGATGTGGTTACACTTTGATTATTATATAGTGCACTGTTTTGTCTTACCAAATTATTGTTATTATTTTGTGTGTTCATACTCGAAGATTTAGGTGTAATAACATAACCATTTGAGTTCTTTGTGTTAAAATTTCCGTTTGAGTTTGTTGTTTGATTGTTTGTGTTGCTATTTGCATTAATTTTATTGCTGACTGTGTTTGTGCTGTTTGTGTTGCTATTTACTACATTTTGAGTTGTGTTTTGTTGTGTTGTTGTTCCAGAGTTTATAGCATTATTATTTGTTTGATTGTTTGTGTTTAAGTTATTTGCAGATAAAATAGAATTAATTTCAGTTAAAGCCTCGTTAGCGCAAGCAAGAAGCATTGCTCGTGTTGCAAGCGTTGCTTTTGCGTCAAGTTGACAAGCCTCAATTGCACCAGTTTCTTGATTTGAAGCACTTTGTAAAATTGTGAGTTTTGTGATGTTACCCATTAAATTTTTCTGCCCAAATTCAATTTTCTTTGTGATGTTGTCAAGGGTGTAGGCATACGCACGCAATGTTCTCATCTGCGATTGAGTTAAATTATTATAGTTAAAACTATTCAGGTTTGTTCTAGCGTTGTCAATATTTGTTTTTAATGAAGTGGCAATGCTGGATAGAGTATTTGTAAAATCAGAAAGGCTTTGTGTGAAAATATTGTTTGTTGTTGAAATTTGAGTCGAATTGCCACTTTGAGTTGTGTTTAAATTGTTTGAAGTCAGATTTGTGCTGTTTTGTATTAGATTATTTGAATTACTTATTGTTTGTTTATTAATTTCATTATTGCTTAAATTATTGGCGTTATTTAATGAATTGTTTGTTGTATTTATATTATTAGTTGTTCTGTTTGGTTTGTTTGTATTATAGGTGTTTGAAATTTTGTTTGTTAAATTATTATTTGAAACATTAGTCATTTCTCTTTGACTGGTTATGTCATTTTGCGTTGTTTGATTGCTGTTTGTTGCTCCATTATTTACAAACATTTTATTTGTGTTTACATTTGAATTCAAGGTGTTTTGATTAGCATTTTGCACTGCTGTGTCATTTTCTTTTATAACATTTTGTGAATTGTTATTGATAACATTTGCAACATTATTTCTTGGCTGAGGTCTAAGTTGGCTATTTTGCACTCCATTATTAATGGTTCTATCTGGTGTTTGATTATAGATATTTGGAGTCTGTAATCTATAAAAACCATTCTGTCTGTGAATTTGATAATTACCATTGTTGTAAAATAGGGCATAGTCTTCTGTCAGCAACATATCTTGTGGGTTTTCCCAATCATAATTCATCTGTGAATAATTTTCAAGTTTATCTAAGTTTGCAGAAAGTTGATTTTCAACATCGGTTGCGTTTGCTACCATGGCGCTTCCTCCAAAAGCGGCTGCACATGCAAAAGTTAATGATAAAATTGCTATTTTTCTTTTTTTCATATAAAATCTCCTTATTTTTTGGTTTATTGTTAGTATGGATTAAAACAAGAAAAATATTTATAAAAATGTATTTTTTTTAATTCTTAGGCAAAACTTTATCGTAAGGAGATTAAAAAATGGAAGTTTTTGAAAGAGATAAAAAATATAACGAATATTTACAATCTAAAATTCCAAAAACAAAGCCTTGGCCTTCACTTTTTCATGCGTTTTGGATAGGGGGACTTATTTGCCTTGTTGGTGAGTGCATAAAAGATGTTTTGATGTATTGTTTTCCAGAAATGTCTGCCACTGATGCTGGAATTTGGGAAAGTGTGATTTTGATTGCGATTGCTTCAATTTTAACTGGTTTTGGGCTCTATGACAGGCTTGGAGCCTATGCAGGTGCTGGCTCAATCATTCCAATAACTGGATTTTCTAACTCCATAACAAGCCCTGCGCTTGAATTTAAAAGAGAAGGGCTGATTTTTGGACTCTGTGCAAAAATGTTCACAATTGCAGGACCTGTTATTGTAAGTGGCTTGGTTGCCTGTGTTTTATGTGGAATAATCTATTTAATTTTTTAGGGGTATATATGAAAAAAATAGGAAAACAAACCTTTGCGTTTGAAAAATATCCATATTTGATTGGAAGTTATTCAATTGTTGGACCAAAAGAGGGGCAGGGGAATTTTGCTCAATATTTTGATGAAGTTTTAAAGGATGATACCTATGGACAAAAAAGTTATGAAAAAGCAGAGAGAAAACTTTTTCTCACAGCGGTTGAAAGGGCAATGGCTTCTTGTGAGTTGGACAGAGACCAAATTGATGTTTTACTTGGTGGCGATTTAATGAATCAAATCATAAGCTCAAATTTCACAGCAAGACAACTTCAACTTCCGTTTTTGGGGTTATTTGGTGCATGTAGCACCATGGCTGAAAGTTTAATTGTTGGTTCAATGATTTTGGATGGAGGATTTGCAAACAATGTTGCCTGTGTAACGGGAAGCCATTTTTCAAGTGCGGAAAAGCAATTTCGGTATCCACTTGAACTTGGGACACAAAGACCTCCCACATCACAATGGACAGTCACAGGAGCTGGTTGTAGCATTTTATCTACAACAAAATCTTCTATACGAGTTACACATGCAACCATTGGAAAGGTTGTTGATTGGGATGTTACCGATGCGAACAATATGGGTGGAGCAATGGCGCCTGCTTGTCTTGAAACACTTTCAACCTTTTTTCAAGACACAAACACAACGCCAAATGATTATGATTTAATTTTAACAGGCGACCTTGGAAAACTTGGAAGCGAAGTTCTAAGAGATTTGCTTGAATATCGTGGATATAAAACATCAACTAATTATGCTGATTGCGGGCAAATGATGTTCACAAATGAGCAAAAGGTTTTTCAAGGTGGCAGTGGTTGTGGGTGTATTGCAACTGTTCTAAATTCATATGTTGTTCAAAGAATGAGACTTGGTAAGCTTAAAAATGTGATAATTGTTGGCACAGGTGCATTGATGAGCACTGTCTCCAGTCAGCAAGGAGACAGCATTCCAGGCATTGCACACCTTGTTGTGTTAAAAAATGAAAAATAGAGGTATAATTTATACTTATAAAAATGAGGTAAAAAATGTTTGACATACTTATGTATTTAAAAGTTTTTTTGGTTGGTGGTTTTATATGTATGATTGGGCAGATTCTAATCATTACAACCAAGATGACCAGTGCAAGAATATTGGTAACATTCCTGCTTTTTGGTGTGTTTTTAGAGGCAATAAAGGTATTTGAGCCGTTAAAAGAATTTGCTGGAAGTGGCGTTACTGTTCCAATTATGGGGTTTGGATACAGTCTTGCAAAAGGCGCAATCGAAGGTGCGGAAACAGGCGGAATTTTGGGGGTATTGCAAGGCGGGCTAACTGCAACCGCCGCTGGAATAACCGTTGCTGTTGTAATTGCCTTTTTAGTATCGCTTTTCTGTAGTAGTAAAACAAAAAAATAGCAAACATTTTTAAATCTTTTGCATATATTATTTTATGCGAAATTTTAAAATTAAAAAAAGCAAAAAAACAAGACTACTCATAAGTTTGATAGTCATTTTTTTAATTATTGCCTTGGTTTTGATTTATTTTGCAACGTGTGTCAATCCTGTTATTGTTGAAACAAGTGAGGCAAAAATCAAGTCTTCAACTTCTCGAGCGGTAAACAGTGCAGTTCAAACTGTAATAAACGGAACAAATGTCTATGATGATATAATACAAATCATACTGGATGATGAAGGAAAGATAAAACTAATTCAAGTAAACAGTTTGTCGGTAAACAAACTTTCAAAAGAAATAAGCATGGTAGCAAATCAAAACATTGACTTAATTAGCAGTCAAGGGGTGACAATTCCTCTTGGAACACTATCTGGCATTGGTGTGTTTGTTGGACTTGGGCCAGATATTACATTCAGGGTAACAGCAATCAGCACAATTCAGTCAAAATTTGAAAGCGAATTTATAAGTGCGGGAATCAACCAGACAAATCACCGAATATATTTAAACATTGAAACAACGGTAGATTTAATTTTACCAACAGTAAATAAAACAGTAATAATAAACAGCCACATTTTAATATGTGAAGCAATTTTGGTGGGTGAAATTCCTTCAACATATCTTAACTCAGACAGTCTGGATGAAATGCTAAACTTAATACCAGGATAACAAAATTTTAGTCAGTTTAACATACGCTTTATGCTTTTTAAACTGAATTTTTATTTTCGACTGAATAATTCTTTCTTAAATGAAAACTAGATAAATTTAAAATAAATGGTTGACTAGTTACAAGAAAAGTTATATAATAAATGCACAACTTAATATAACGCTATGATGAAAGACCAGTAACCAAAAATATCTTTACAGAGAGGGGGAAGGCTGAGAAACCCCAAGCACTGTTTTTGGCGAATTCACTTTCTAGCACTCTTTTGAAATAACAGTAGGAGGAGCGTTGGCTGTCGAAAAGGCTAAATAAGTGCTTTTCTTATGAAAAGAAATTAGGTGGTACCACGGAGCAAACTTCGTCCTAATATTTAGGGGCGGAGTTTTTTTAAGGAGGAAAAATGGAAAACAAAACAAAACAAATAATTCAAAATGCAAGCAAAGAAATAGAAAAAGCAAAATCAAAACAAGAGCTGTTTGAGATTAACACACACTATCTTGGCAAAAATGGGCAGATAAGTCTTCTTATGCAAGAGTTGAAAAATTGCTCAAAAGAAGACAGACCTCGTCTTGGCTCTATATTAAATGATTGCAGAGAAACGGTTGACAATCTTTTAAAAAATAAAATAAAAAAGTTAGAAGATGAAGAACTTGAACAAAAACTAAATGCTGAAAAGGTTGATGTAACAATTCCTGTTAAACCAATTCCGTTTGGGACAAATCATCCAATAACAATAATTCAAAACCTTTTGACAGACTTTTTTGTTAAAAGAGGGTTTACTGTTAAGTTTGGAACGGACATTGAAACAGACTATTATTGCTTTGAGGCGTTAAATGTGCCTAAAAATCATCCAGCACGAGATGCACAGGATACTTTTTATATAGATGAAGAAACTGTTCTTAGAACGCATACATCAGCCACTCAAATACACACCCTAGAGCAACAAAAACCACCAATCAAAATGGTATCAACAGGTTCAACATATCGTGCAGATGAGATTGATTCAACTCATTCGCCATTCTTTCATCAACTGGAAATTTTAGTTGTAGATGAAAAAGTTAGCATGGCTGACCTTAAAGGAATAATCGAAGAACTTGCTAAATTCCTTTTTGGAGATAAAACACAAATAAGACTGAGACCGTCTTATTTCCCTTTTACTGAACCAAGTGCAGAAGTTGATGCAACCTGCACTCAATGTGGTGGAAAAGGCTGTTCTCTTTGCAAAGGCACTGGTTGGATAGAACTTTTAGGGTGCGGAATGGTTAACCCAAAGATTTTGGAAAATCACGGAATAGATAGCAATAAATATGCGGGTTATGCTGTTGGGCTTGGGCTTGAAAGAATTGCCATGCTTCGCTATGGTATAAGTGATTTGCGTGAATTTTACGAAAATGATGTAAATTTCTTAAAGCAATTTAAATAAAAAAATAAAAACAAGTAGGGAGAAAAATATGATAGTAACGCTAAAATGGCTTCAAGATTATGTTGACCTTGACGGTGTGTCAATAGAAGATATTGAAAAAGCTTTTACATTTTCTGGTTTTGAAATAGAAAGTTATAAAGATTTATCTAAAAATTTAAAGAATGTTGTTGTAGGTAAAATAACAGATATAAAAAAGCATGAAAATGCAGATAAACTTTTGGTGTGTAGCCTCTTTGATGGAAAAGATACATATCAGATTGTAACACATGCAACAAACATGAAAGTTGGAGATTTGGTGCCAGTAGCACTTGTTGGAGCAAATCTTGCAAATGGAGTGCAGATTAAGCCTGTAAATATGCGAGGTGTTGAATCTTGTGGAATGATGTGTGCAGGTGAAGAACTTGGCATTGATAACAGTGTTTATGACGGAGCAGAAACAGATGGAATTATGATTTTAAACCCAGAGGATTGCTATGTTGGGGAAGAAATGGCAAAAGTATTGGGTTATGATGATGTGATTTTTGATGTAAATGTTCTAGCAAACAGACCAGATTGTCAAAGTGTGATTGGACTTGCAAAAGAATTGTCTTGTGCGCTTAACAGGGAATTCAAAGCTCCAAAATTTGATTTTCCTCAAACCCGTGAAATAACTCCAATTTCAGCAGAGAGTCAAACTGAAAATTGTCCATATGTTAAGGTGCAACTTGTAAAAAGTGTAATAATAAAACCTTCACCAAAATGGATGCAAAAAAGACTGTTGCTTTGTGGAATAAATCCAAAAAATATAATTGTAGATATAACGAACTATGTTTTGTTAGAAATGGGACAACCATTGCATGCTTATGATTTAAAATCAATAAAAGGTGACAAACTTATTGTTCGACAAGCAAAAAAAGGAGAAGAAGTTGTTCTTCTTAATGATAAAAAGTGCATTCTTGATGAGAACCATGTTGTTATAGCAAACTCTGAAGAACCAATTGGACTTGCTGGAATTATGGGTGGGGGAAACTTTTCCATTACAGATGAAACAAAAGATGTTGTTATTGAATGTGCGACCTTTAAGAAAGAAAATATAAGAAAAACAGCACGTTATTTTGGTTTGCAAACAGATGCAAGTGCAAGGTATCAAAGAGGTGTTGAACCTGTTAGTTGTGAAATGGGGCTTCAACGAGCATTATATTTAATCAGTGAGTTGCACTGTGGTGCTGTTGCTGGTGCTTGTTTCACAAACACTAACATGAAATTTGAAAGACAAGTTAAAAAGTTTGATTATAGCAGAATTCAAAGCTGGCTTGGAGTTGATATTCCAGTTGATAAGTCAATAGAAATTCTAAATAGATTAGATATTAAAACACATCAAGAGGGAAATAATCTTGTTTGTGAAATTCCTGTAATTAGAACAGATATTGAAAACTTTTCTGATATAGCGGAAGAAATAATTAGATTTTATGGCTTTGATAAAATGCCAAATGCGCATAATAACAACACTCAATCAATCGCTGGTGGATATGAGCAAGTGGTTGAGCTTGAAAAAACAGTTAAGCAGTTAATGGCAATTTCAGGCGCTAATGAAATAAAAACATTTACTCTTATCGGTGAGGAAGATGTGTTAAAGTTGGGTATTGATAAAATCAATGATTTATATACAAAACAAATTAAAATCAGCAATCC
>CASEYA010000121.1 GCA_949291975.1 uncultured Christensenella sp. | reverse complement strand
TTAACTTATTTACCGCTTATGTTATGTTGTAAATCACAACTTATTAAATAAAAAAACTTGAAGTTTTACATATTATACAGTGCCTAAAGTCAATTAAAAATTGACGAAAGTTATGACAGCGCACAATGCCATGATATAAAAATTAACTTATTTACCGCCTATATAATCTTATAAAGCATAATTTATCAATTAAAACTTAAAGTTTTACACACTATACAGCGCTCAAATTTGAAGATTGTAAAAACCTATCATCACACTGCAATTTAATGGTTGCACGGTAAATACAGCGCTCAAAGTTAAATTTTAAAAATCAACCTATTTACCGCTTATGTAATGTTGTAAATCACAACTTATCAATTAAAAACTGAAAAACTTAAAGTTTTACACATTATACAGTGCTCAAATTTTTTAGTTTATAGAATCTCAGCCCATTAAACTAATTAAAAAAATTAAAAATATAATAAAAATTTGGTTTGAAAAAATATATATTTCTAGTTGAAAAATGCTGTTAATTATGATAAAATAGTTTTATTAAGAGGTGAACAAAATGGAAAGAACATATATCATGCTAAAACCAGACGCTGTTAGGCGTGGGCTTGTTGGCGAAATTATTTCGAGAATTGAAAAGAAAGGCTATAAAATTGCAGACATGAAAATGTTTTCACTTTCTGAAAGCATTTTAAAAGAGCACTATGCTCACATTGCAGACCGTCCTTTCTTTCCTGAGGTTGTAGAATATATGACCAGCGGTCCAGTTGTTGGAATGATTATAGAAGGCGAAAACGCAATCAAAGGAATGCGTCTTTTTATGGGGCCAACAAAATATCTTGATGCTCCTGCGGGAACAATTCGTGGAGATTATTCTTGCAACGACAGAGAAAACTTGATTCATGGCTCAGACAGTCCAGAAACGGCAGCAATAGAGATTAAAAGATTTTTTGGTGTTTAATAAAACACCTTTTTTATTATAAATTTAACATAAAAATTTTTTGATGCTTATATTTGAAGCTCATTTTTAAAAAATAATTTACAAATTATAAAACGCCTAATTTAATATTACAAAAAATTGATAAAATATATATCAAAAATCAAACAAAAACAAATGAATTATAAAATAATTTTAGCAAAAAGGTTTTGTTATAATTAATAAAAAAATCAGGCAATAATTTTGATAGAGATATTACCTGATTTTTTAAACAATAAGTTTTGCTCCTTAATAAAAGCATTGTTAAAAAATATTTCTATGGTGCTTTGCTGATTGCATTAAACAAAAGTTTTTTGAATTGCCTTATGTTAATATCAGTGCAAACAGTGGCGTTTGGTTGTTTGTTTTCAAAATCAAACTTTAAAATTCCAATATTTTTTTCGTTAAATTCAACAAATACCCGTGCCTTTTTGAATGTGAAAATCTTTGGTCTAGCAAGGCAGGCAACCGCACAACTGTCGTGAGTGGCAACATTGTTTTGCACCACCCTGTCTTTATATGACCTGAACATAAACACAAGCATTTCGCCCGTTTTCCCATGGTGTTTAATGTCAGCAACATCCTTTTTTCCAAGAAAAGCAAAATGCCCCATGTCTGACGGACAAATGATAATTTTAACCCCACTTTGCAGAACTTTTTCCATTGCAAAAGGGTCAGTTGCAACATTAAATGAAGTATAGTTTGAGTCGCTCAAAAGCCCAGCCTGAATGATGATTTGCTTAATTTTTTTCTTGCATTTTGCATTTTCTAAAAGTGTGGCAAGGTTAGTAAGCGGTGCCGTTGAAATGATTGTAACTTTTCTTTTTTGCTTAGAGATAAACTCTTCCAGTTTTTCAAAACTTTGAGCCTCGGTCTTCCGCTTTGGAAAAACAAACCCACCAATTCCACCTTTTCCATGAACGCCTTTAACTTTGAAAACGGTTGGCTTTAAAGGCTTTGAAAGTCCTTTAAAAACAGGCACACTTTTGCCCAAATATTCCATTACGCCAATGGTGTTGTTTGTAGACTCGTTTATGCTTGAATTGCCCTTTGCAGAAAGCAATGCTTTTACCTCAAGATTATGCTGAAAAAAAGCAAACACAATTGCTGTTGCATCGTCAATTCCTGTATCAACACTTAAAATAACGCTTTTTCTCATGTAAAACCTCTTTTGTATATTATAATATATTTTACAGAAAAAATAAAATAAATGTTAAAAATAAATTAAAATTTTTGGTGTAAAACATAAAAATCTTATAAACTTTCTTTATTTTAATCACAAACAACAAAAAAGTTGAATTTATATAAAAGGTCTTTTTATTAAAAAATTTTATAATATCATACCAACATCTATCACAGCAACAACCTTTTAGCACTAAAAACTTTAAAAACAGTTAGTTTTTTATAAAATGTAAAAATATTAAAATTTTAAAACAAGCAAAATAAAAAAGAATTATACTTTTTTTAAGTAAAACTCTCTTTTTTAAAAAATTTCAAAAACAACATTTTTTACAACAATTGACTTTAACTTTTAAAAGTTTTGCTTTAAAGTTTAATTTATCTCTTTTATGTGCAACATAATTGAGCCTTGTCCCGCTTTGCAAAGTGGACACTTTGTCCATGCCTTTTTTCCTCGTGCTTCATAACCACAATCAGCACATTTCCAAACAACTTCAATGTCTTTTTTATAAAGCGTTCCGTCTTTCATCTGAGTGTAAAGTTGTGTTAAAATTGAGTGGTGGCGTTTTTCCACCTCAATGATGTTATCATAAAGTTCTGCAATTTCAGTAAAGCCTTCTTCCTTGGCGGTATCACGATATTTTGCATAAATTTTTGTGGCCTCATCAAGTTCATCTTCGGCTGCAAGGCGCAAATTTTCTTGCAAGTCCCATTTTTCTTTGAAGGGATAGCCCGACGCAATATCAATGTTGTTAATAGTCTCATCACTTGCCTCTTGCAAAAAGGTGTAGAACATGCGTGCATGATTGAATTCGTTATACACAAGTTGGTCAATGATTTGCGCTATGTTTTTATATTTGTTCATGCGTGCGCCATATTCAATAAATTTATATCGCACCATTGCCTGACATTCTCCCGCATAAGATTTTGCAAGATTTTTATAAGTTTTACTGTTGATTAATTCCATATTTTCACTCCTTTTTTAAAAGTTTGCCCAAAGAAATGAAAATTAACCACCAAATTTCATGTTTTTTTGTGAAAATTTGCCTTTATTTTTTGCAAAAGATAAAATTTTCTATTTATAAAACTTCTTGCCATAAAAATTGATAAATATTTTTGCTCAAACACCACATAATGCTTGCCCTTTTTTAATGTGCTAAACCGCTTTTTGTTTTCATTTTATTTATTCTTTGTTATATTATTTGGCTACTTGCTTTAATTTTTTGACCTTCCTTTATGTTTTTATTTTGTTTATTTTTTGTTATATTTTTTTAGTTTTGCAAACTTTAAATTATAGCAAAAATCTTTTAACAGCCAACCTAAAATTTGCTGTTGCCATTTTTAACAAAAAATTTTGTTAGACCACAAACTAATTTTAACACAAAGAAGTCAAATGTTAATCGGTAAACCTAAAATGAACCACCAGATATTCTGGTGGTTTTCTTTCAACAAAAAACAGCACACAAAAATGTGTGCTGTTATATCAAAACAAAAACTTTAAACTAGAACTGACACTCGGCATCTGTTCGCCTTTGTTTTAATTTATATCCATTTATCAAATCTTGTCCTGCGTCAGCAAGACTTTTTACCAATTCTTCATCAACAGTTAAATCACCCTTGCCTATTTGACAGCAAGCTTCAATGCTTTCACCCAAGTGAGCCTCAAAAAGAAATTTATCTTCATTTACAAATCTATACATATTGCCGTCTTTGTTTGGATTATTATCACTGCCCGCACTTGCAAGCAAGCCTTTTTTTCTAGCATAAGCTTCATACTTTAAGATATCGCCGTAATCATTATATAAATAAGACACCTCAATTCCATCTATGTTCTTTACACCTTCTTCATAATCTGGAATTGCTCTAAGTCTTTCTACATAATCTATTCCCGAAGGAAAGGCTCTGTTCATATGGTCTGGATGAGCAATAAAAACCTTACCACCACATTCGTGAACCACTTTAACAACTTCTTCTAAAGTTGGAATTGACTCACACCTGTAATGCATTTTTCCGTTTGCGTCATTAAAAAGCTTCCTAAAGAACACAGATTCGTTATCCATAAACTCTTCTGGAATGTTCATTGTTTCAATAAACTTTTCTTTTAGACCTGGCTTATCCATTAAATAATAATAAAATTGCTTTATATAATGTTTTCCATTATAATCAAAACTTTCACACTCTGGCATAGGCAAACCCAAAGCCGTTCCTATTGAGCAAAGAGTTTTAACATCATTAAACCATCTTTGATAAACTTTGTCTGGATTATATAAATCAGTGCTTAAAAGTTTAACAGGGTCAAAGCCCAAGCCTAAAATGTGAACAATGTTATTATTATAGTCATAACCACTTTCGCCCATTGGCACATTCACTAATACGCAGTCAAACTCACAACCAG
>CASEYA010000120.1 GCA_949291975.1 uncultured Christensenella sp. | reverse complement strand
TAGCACCAATCAAAAGTGTAAATCTGTGCTTTTTCTCTTGCGCAGTTTTTGTGTTTATTGTATTATCTTTGTTTTTCATTGTTCCTCCTGTTTTTACTTAATAAAAAACAAATAAAAGATATATCTAAATCAATTTTCTTTAATATTTTTATTATAACTAAAAAAGATTTTTTTAGCAAATGTTTTAATATGTTTTTAGATTGATTTATCTATTATAAAAGGTTTAAAAATTTCATTATACAAAAATTGAATATCACAAGCAAAAACTTTTGTTTGTTTGTGATATTATAAAACTTGCACTATTAATATTTCTAAAATTTTTAAAACCCATTTGCCTTTTTTAAGTAAGTTATAATATTGATAGAATTTTTTATTAAAAACAAAATTACAAAAATTTGTTTTTTAAATTGTGTAAAAAGGGTAAAAATTCTAGATAAAATGGCAAAAACAAAGTTCGTGTAAAACAAACATCAAACAATAAAATCTGCATAAAAATTGAACTTTTATGCCTTTTAATTTATTAAAATATTCCCTTCGACAATAATTGATAAAGTTAGAAATTTTTGGTTATTTTTCCCAATAATTTTTCAGCACCAAAATATGCCAAAACAAAAATCATTATGCTAAGATTAAAACACAAAGCCAACAGGCATATTAAAAAATTTGGAGGACATTATAAAATGGAAAAAATAAAATTAATCATCGTTGATGACAGCCAACAGATGAAAACTATTGCAAGAGAGCATTTTGCTCAGCATGAAAGAATTGAACTTTTAAAGGAAATTAACGACGGACAAAATGCTGTGCAAGAAATAAAAGAGGCTTGCCCCGATGTTGTTCTTCTTGATTTGGTTTTGCCAAACAAAGACGGCTATGCTGTTTTAAGTGAACTTACCGAACTGGAAAAAGTTCCAAAAATAATCATATGCACTGCTCTTTCAAGCGCAAATTTTGTTCACAAAGCAATGCAAATGGGTGCAAACTATTTTCTTGTTAAACCTTGCAACGAAAGCGACCTTGACCGTGTGATTTTTGAGCAAACAGATAATTCTTTTATGAGCAACAAACAGCAAGCAAAGGTTCAAGCGGTTATGGAACAATATGGCAATGTGGGAAGAATCACACACAAAAACATGGACGAGCGCATTTCAAACATATTTATCACCGTTGGAATTCCTGCTCACATCAAGGGCTATCAATTTTTGCGTGAAGCAATTAAAATGACCATTGATACACCAGATATTATAAACAGCATAACAAAAAGGCTTTATCCAAACATTGCCGAGCGTTTTTCAACCAGTCCAAGCAAGGTTGAGCGTGCAATCAGGCACGCAATTGAAGTTGCATGGAACAGGGGTAAAATTGAAAATATCAACTCTGTTTTTGGACTGCCTGTATATGACGCAAACGAAAAGCCAACAAATGGAGAATTTATCGCTTTGGTGGCAGATAAAATGCTTATTGAATCTGCTTAACAGTGCCTATGTGGCACTTTTTTTTATTTTAAAAAAAGTTTAAATTTTAAATTTTTGACCAGCATATTTATTGTGCTAAAAACTGAAAAAGTGGTGTTTTTAATAAAATTAGCGCTAAAAATGGCATTTTTTTTGAAAAAATATGGAAAAATAACAAAAAAATTTAAAAAAAGCCTGTTTTTTAGTGGACTTTTGCAATTTATTAAACTATAATAAAGCAGATTTAATTTTTGGAGGTATTTAACTTTGGAAAACAAAGAAGAAGGAATGCAATATATTCGTTGTCCTCGTTGCGAACTTAACTTTATTTTAAAAAAGGATAAACTTTGTTCTGTTTGCAAGCGAGAGATTGAATCGGCATATAAAAATGGTGAAGACGATGGCGATATTGACCTTGGCGTCGATTTTGAAATCTGTCCTATCTGCAAAACAAACTATATAAGAGAGGACGAGGATATGTGTGCCTCCTGCCAAAAAGAGCGTGAGATTGACCGTGCTCTTAACGGTGGTGATTTGCCTATTGAAGAAGAAGATTACGACAACTATGAAAATGACACCCTTAAAGACGATGACGAGTTTGGCGACATGATGGGCATTTCAGACGAAGATGACCTTGGTGCAGATTTAGACGACCTTGACATTGATATTGGCATTGATGATGATGTTGATTTTGACGAGGATGACCTTGACGACCTTGACGAAGATTTTGATGACGAAGACGAGGATGACGACGAGGACGAGGACGAAGATTTTGATGATGACCTTGACGACCTTGATGACGACGAGGACGAGGAAGACAACAAAAAGAAATAGTTTTAAATAATTTTTCAAACTAAAATTTTTGTTACGGCTTAAATTTTTTAAATGCTTTAAGTTTGATTTTTAATTTCAAGCCCAAAAAATTTGCTTTTTGCAAATTTTTTGTCTTTGTGGCTTGATTTTTTCTTTTTATATATAAAAAATTTATATGTCTAATTTTTTAGACAAGGCTTTGTTTGATTTTTAAGTGGTTTTAAGTTGTAAAAATTTATCAATTAGTTTATAATTAACAAAAGGAGTTTTTTATGAACAAAATTTTTATCATTGATGGAAACAGTTTGATTAATCGTGCATACTATGCGCTTCCACCACTTGCCACAAAAAGCGGAGAGGTCTATAATGCAGTTTTTGGCTTTGTTAACATTGTCATTAAACTGATAACGGAAAACAACCCAACGCACATGGTTGTTGCCTTTGACGCTGGCAAAAAAACTTTTAGAAATGACCTTTTTGCAGATTACAAGGCAACTCGCAAAAAAATGCCCGACGAACTGGCAAGCCAACTTGCTCCGCTGAAAGACTTGCTTAAAAAAATGAACATCAAAACAATTGAAAAACTTGGAATTGAGGCAGACGATATCATTGGCACTTTGGTTAAAAACTTAAACTATCCGTCAATTGTTGTAACGGGTGACCGTGATTGCTTGCAACTGATTGATTCCTCTTGCGAAGTTTGGCTTACCAAACATGGAATTTCAAGCATTATAAGTTATAACGAGCGCCAACTCAAAGAGGACATGGGGCTTTCTCCGTCTCAAATTATTGACCTGAAAAGTTTAATGGGAGACAGCAGTGATAACATCCCTGGTGTTGCGGGAATTGGCGAAAAAACAGCAAAAGATTTGCTTGAAAAATATCAAACCTTGCAAGGCGTTTATGATAACATAGATAACATTACGGGGAAAACCAAAGAAAAACTGCTAAAAGATAAAGACATGGCCTTTTTAAGCTATCGCCTTGCAACTATTGATACAAACGCAAAGTTTGATTTTTCTCTTGATGAAATGAAGGTTCAAATGCCTTTATCCTTTGAGGTTTTTGAAACATTTAAAAAATATGAATTTAATTCACTTATCAAACGCCAAGACCTTTTTGGCGAAGTAAAAAAAGAGCAACAAGAAATTTTGGTGCAAACAGAAAGTATTTCAGACCCAAACAAACTGCACGACCTTTGCAAAGAAAAAGCGGTGGCTTTTTTAGAGGATGAAAACGGAATTTTTGTTGCTTTTGAGCAAGACAAGCAATATTTATATCAGGGAAAACTAGAAGATTTAACACCACTTTTTCTGGATGCCAGCATAAAAAAAGTTTTCCACAAAAGTAAACCACTTTTCCACAAACTTGATGGGCAGATTGATGATAACTTTTATGATGTTAGCATTGCAGTTTATCTTATTAACAGCAATGCAAAAACAGATGACCTTGATGGCATT
>CASEYA010000119.1 GCA_949291975.1 uncultured Christensenella sp. | reverse complement strand
TATATTTATATTTATTATTTTAGTAGTGATATAAATATAAATTTCAACAATAGTTATAACACGGGGACGGTAACAGGCGGTGGAGATTATGCTGGAGGTATTGTTGGGCGTGTTTATATTTATTATTATGTTTATAGAAATGCAATAAACATTGTTAATTGCTATAATATAGGTGATGTTATAGGAGGTCAATATCTAGGGGGAATTATTGGATATCTTGAGTTTAGTAGTTATGGCAATTCAAATACATTAAATATCACTAATTCTTATAATATAGGAGCAGTAACGAGCAGTGGAGATTATGTTGGAGGTTTTCTTGGATTTGCTAGAATCAATAGTAACGATGGTTTAGATGTGATAAATATCACAAATGGTTATAACGCAGGCGAGATTTCAGGAACTAATTATCTTGGAGGCATAGCGGGGTATATTGAAAACTATCAACATTCTGACAGCCCAAAAATTGTAACCATTTCAAGTTGTTTCAGTACTGGAGCGTTAACTCTATTAAGTGGCAGTTCTAGCAATATTGGTGGTGTGATTGGATATGTGCGTGGTTCGAGGCTATATACTTTAATTGCTTGGTGCTATTATAACGCAGAAACTGTTGGCAGTGTGGTAACCAAGGCAATTGGCTTTGGCAATGGCTACCAGTGTTATGGCTTAACCACCGCCCAAATGCAAGGTGATAAAAACCAAAACTATATGTATCTTTCAAGCACCTGGTGGAACTTTGCAAGCGGACAATATCCAACACTGAAATATGTAGCACAAGCATAATATAATAAACCTAATTACAGCATAAAAATTAGAAAATAATTTTTAAGCAGAAAATTAATTTAAAAATGCAAAGGCAAACATCTGTCGTGTGCGGACCGTGCTGTGGAACACTCTGTAGTTCAAGCGCAAAATTAAAGATAATTAAAAAACGATAACTTAAAAACATATTATATAATCTAAAAGAACTTTACAAAATTGAAACGTGCTTTCAAATGGGCTAACTTTTGGGGCGGCTTATAGTAAGGTTCTTTTTTGTTTTAAAAATTCCCATATTGACAATTTTCCAATTTTTGATATAATTGTTTTAACAATACATAAGGAGAAAACAATGGAAAGAAAAACCGATTTTGAAACACAATGCAAAGTTGTTCAGCAAGTTTGTGATAAAAAAATTCCTGCAATTGCATATTTTGCCGCAGTAGATTTTAAAATTAAAGATAAAAATCTTATTGAAAAGCTTTCTGATGTAATCATTGAGGGTAATCGTCCAGAATGGAATTTTTACATGGTTCGTGATGTTGAACATTCCAAAAAACAAGAGCATATCGAAGCAATCATAAAAAGCAAAAGTGCAATTTGGAATTGTCGCTGTGTGCAATTTTTTGAAAATGTTGATGTTGATAGACACAGACAAGCCATTCTCGAAAGCAAAGACAAAGATAAATTTGACTTTCTCAAAGAACTTGACATCACCATTGTCGAGCGTCAGGCAAAAAAGGGCATGGAAATGCTTTTTGAATAATTTTTGCAAAAAACAGTTTTGTTTATGAAAATTATTGATATTTTTAAATTGAATTTTGCATTACTAAAATTTTTTTGAGAATGTTATAAATCTATTAAAAACTTTAATCTATTTTTATATAAACAGCATTCAAATCTGTTTGTTTGGTTAGAGCATGCAACATAGAAAGTTTTAAGAACATTTTAAAATAAAAAAAAATCTTAAAATTCATTTAAAACAGCAAAAAGTGAGTTCTTTTCTTGCTTTTTGCGTGTTTTTTTGTTAGAATGATATGGGAGAAAAAGATGTCCAGACGATTTTTTGTTGATAAAGAAAATATTGATAAAAATTTTGTTGTTTTAACTGGAAAAGAGCATTTTCATTTTACCAAAGTTCTAAGAGGGCAAATTGAAGATGAACTGACACTAACCACCAGCGCAAACGAAGAACTGTGCGTAAAAGTTGTTAAAATAACAAAAGAAAAAACAATTTGCGAGATTTTATCAAAAACAAAAATAGAAGACGAGCAATCAAATATCTTTGTGTTTCAAGCACTTATGAAAGGTGAGCATATGGACTATGCCATTCAAAAATGCACCGAACTTGGAGTTAAAGAAATAACTCCATTTCAAAGCGAATTTGTGGTTGCAAAAATGGATAGCAACAAACTTGACCGCTTCAAACGAATTTCTCAAGAAGCATGCAAACAAAGTGGCAGAGCAACCATAATGCAGATAAATCAAGCTTGTTCTTTTGATAAAATGCTTGAAAAACTAAAAGATTTTTCTCAAATTGTTGTTGCGTATGAAAAGGAAACCTTATCAGCAAAAGAAGTGATTGAAAAACTTGATAAAAATCAACAAACTGCACTTGTAATTGGCAGTGAGGGTGGTTTTTCTGGTGCTGAAATTGAAAAACTTAAAAATTTGGGTGCAAAAACAATAAGCCTTGGCAAAAACATTTTGCGTGGGGAAACAGCATGTTTGGCACTTGTTAGTGCGGTTATGATGCACTTTGATTATTGGAGGAAATAAAATGAAAATTGCTTTTTTGACCTTGGGTTGCAAGGTTAATCAATACGAAGCAGACAGCCTTGCCCGTGCTTTTGAAGAAGATGGTCACACTGTTTGCGATAATTTAGACAAAGATGTTGATGTTGTCGTTCTCTCGACTTGTGCGGTAACAAACGAAGCAGAAAGAAAATCTAGGCAAATGATATCCAAAATAAACAAAAGTTGTCCAAATGCTCAGATTTTGGTTTGTGGATGCGCATCACAACACAGCAGTAAAAACTTTGAAGGAAAACAAGGCGTAAAAGTTGTTGTTGGCACCAGTGGAAAAATTTGGCTGAAAGATATGCTTGCCGAAAATGACCGCTGTTTTGTGCTTGAACCACCGCTAGACTTTGAAGAAATGCCACCAGCAAAGAAACACAGAACAAGAAGTTATTTAAAAATTCAAGATGGTTGCAACAACTTTTGCTC
>CASEYA010000118.1 GCA_949291975.1 uncultured Christensenella sp. | reverse complement strand
TTAAAATCAAAACTTTTTAAAAATTTTTGAAAAATTTTAGCTAAAAATCTTTTAAACACCGCACCCCTCCAACATTTTTGAATTTAAAATTGCATCAAAATCTTTTTTAAAAAATGTATCTTTGCAAAACCCAACGCAAATGTTAATCTTTTTGTGATTGACCTCACAACACTCTGCATCAAAAATCACAATTTCTTGTTTTCCCGATAAACTTTGAACAGAAAGCTTTTGCAAGTCTTTTAGTCCAATGTTTGAATATTTTTGCAAATAAAACAGCATGAGTTCACGAGCATCAAAGAAACTTTTTATCCATTTTTGACTTACCAGCACAACAGGTTTGCCCATGCTGGACACCAAAGTGTTACCAGTGTCTAAAAAGCCTTTTAGTTTTTGCTTTTTTCGATTTATGGTAAGGTAAAAGTCAAAATATAAACTTTGCATTTTTTTGTTTTTATAAAATTTTTTTATAAGCATAAAAGTGGTCAAAAACAAAATTACCGAGCAAGATAGAATTAACCCAACAGGAATTTCGCTGTTATAACTTATGCCCACGCCCTGACTGGTTGATATGCCAAAAAAACTGAAAATGGCTATAAGTGCTCCACCAAACATAAAGGTATATAAAACAAAAAGCAAAGTTTTAACAAAAAGTTTTTTAAAGTTAAAGCAAACAAGCACACACATTAAAACTGCAACCAAAAGTTTGATGATAACACTTAAAAAGCCTGATATATTTATAGAAACACTGAAAAGCGCAAACAAACTGCCAACCAAGCTTGCACAAATTATCCCCCACCAGTTTGTTTTCAGTTTAAGTGACTTTATCATCAGCCACAAAATTAGACCGTCAATGAGCAAATTTTCCAAAAGGACAACTTCGACATAGACAACCATTTGCTCACCCCTGCTTTATATTTTAATAAAAACAAAAAGAAAAAGTTGCCACAAAAAATTAGCAACTTTTTCTTTTTTTAGCAAATTTTAAAGATTTTTGACTAAAACAACCCTGCAAGAATTGCGGTGCCAATGATAAGAAGCAAAATTCCCACCAAAATTGTAATTAGCGCAATAACAATTATGTTCTTATATGCCTTGCTATCCTTGTCGAATTCTTTTTTTGTAATTCTAACAGACAAAGATTTTGCAACCAAAGCAAGAGCAATACCCAAAATAAGAACAATGATTGAAATAATTATCAGTGGACTTGAAAAAAATTCTCCAATCGTTTTGTCTAAAAGTAATGCCAACATAACACTTCCTCCAAATTATATTTGCATTATATCATATTTTTTTTATTTTGACAATATGTTATGTTAAAATTGTTGCCCAGAATTTTATGCAACTTGCTTTTTATTTTCTTTATCAGATTTTTCTTTATCCAAATCGTTTTCAGTGTTATTTTCTGTTTCTTGACTGTCTTCTGTAGCCTTATCATCAACTGCCGTTTGCTCGTTTTGACTGCTTGCAATTTCACCGTGCTTCTTGCTTTCTTTTTTCTGCTTGCCAAATTCTTTCATTTTTGCAATAACGGTTTTAAAGTTAAGAGCAATATATAAAATCACACTTGAAATCACAATGCCAAGTCCAATATATAGAATATATTCATGCCAAGGGGCAAACACCTCTGGGAAGAAACTCATAATCAAACCAATTGACATAACAAAAGTTCCCGTTTTACCAACGGCATTGCTTGGAATGGTAATTTTCCTGCGATAAAGAACAACGCCAGCAATTATCATTGCAAAATCAATTGCAAAAAGCATTGCCACAAGCCACCAAGAAATTATGCCATTAAACCCAAGAGCAAAAAGTGCAGACATCTTCAGCAGTTTGTCTGCAAGTGGGTCAAGAACAATTCCAAGTTGCGTGATTAAATTACACTTTCTGGCAATAATTCCGTCAATAACATCTGTAACACTGGCAACAACAAAAACAACAAAAGCAGGAATATAGTTTGGCTGATAAACAAAAAACAGCGTTAAAAACAGCGGAACGCAAAGCAGTCTTATAAAAGACAAAATATTTGGTGCATTTAAATTCTTCTTTATTTCAGCTTTATTCATAATAGACATATAATAGCATTTTTTGACAACAATTTCAATCTAAAAAAGGCAAAATTTTAAAAAATAATTATGTTAAAGTTATTACCAAGTAATCACTTTTTATAACACAACACCAACAAAACAGTTTAAAAAAATAATTTTTGTTAGTTGATGTAACACAAAATTTTTCTAGGCATATAATGGCTATGTAGGTTGTTAAAACATTAGATTTTTTAACGAATAGTTGAAAAGACAACCTTTAAAGAAAACTATTTTAATCTAAATTTACAATTTCGACCCCTACATTGTAAAAGTTTTTGACCTACTGGGCACAAAGAATTTTCTTTGTGCTTATTTTTTGTTTTTCCACATTATTATTGCCAAAAACATTTTATTCCTTAGACAAAAATTTTTATTTATGTTATAATAGTTAAGAGGAATAAAAACATGGAAATAGAAGAAAATAAAGATTATATGCTAATAAAGAATGCTGAAAATTTTAACATCAAAGACACTCTTTACAGCGGACAGATGTTTCGCTTTCAAGCAAAAAACAAGGGGTTTATTGTTCAAAGTGGCAGTGAAGTTGCAGAAATTGAGCAGTTAGATGCAAAAAACATTAAAATTTCAAGCAAAAATTTAAAATATTTTAAAAATTTCTTTGACTTTGACACCGATTATGATATAATACTTAAGAACCTTGAAAAATTTGATTATCTTAAAGATGCCTTAAACTTTTCAAGAGGAATTAGAATGCTAAAACAACAGCCACTTGAAACTTTGATTTGTTTTATTATTTCTGCAAATAATCAAATTCCAAGAATTCAAAAAAGTGTAGAGTTCATATGTCATCGCTTTGGCTCTCCACTTGAAAATGGTTTGTTTTCTTTTCCAACTCTTATGCAACTTTCAAAAGCAAGCGTGCAAGACTTCCTTGATGCTGGAACTGGCTTTCGTGCAAAATATTTAAAAAGCACAATTGACAAACTTGTAAGCGGTTTTGATTTGGAAAAAGTTAGACTTTTGCCAACAGAAAAAGCAAAGGAAGAATTGATGACGCTTTCGGGCGTTGGTCCAAAGGTTGCAGATTGCGTGCTTTTGTTTGGACTTAATCATCAAGACGTGTTCCCTGTGGACACTTGGATTGCAAAGGTATATAACGACCTTTTTGAAACAGAAACAAATCGAATTAAAATGAGAAAAAAATTAGTAGAGACTTTTGGTAATTATTCAGGAATTGCACAACAATATTTGTTTTATTATAAAAGGGAAAATGATAGGAGGAAAAAACAATGAGTAACATTGCACTTTTTATTGATATTGATAATGCAAAAGTAAGCCTTCCAGTTTTTGAAAGCATCATAAAGGCGCTTAAACAAAGAGGTAAACTTAGTTATGTTAAAGTTTATGGCTTTAACGAAAGAAAGCATATGCGTTTTGGGGATATTATTGAGGAAAATGGTTTTGAATCAGCACCAACCATGAGATTTAAAAAGCGTGCAAAATCACAACTTGACACCCGCATTTTTGTTGATGCGGTAAAACTTTATTACACAGCTGAGCATATTGATGAATATTGCTTTATGGCTGGGGCTGGTGACCTTGTTCCACTTTTAAGTTTCTTGCGCACAGGTGGAATAAATCTTTTAACAATCAAAACTCCGCAAGCAACTGGCAATGACCACATGTTTGACGAGCAAATTGAAATTGATGAATACTACAACCCACCAGTAAAACTTTCTAAATCACAAATTAAAGCAAGGCTGGCAAGACTTTCAAAACGCTCGAAAGAAATTATGGTTTCAGATGATGATGACACCGAAGCAGAAAGAAATGAACTTATAAGCGAAATTGAAAGCATTTTGGAGACAAAAGATGATGAACTTGATGATGAAGAAAAAGAAATGTATTCATCGCTTGAAAGTTTGCTTGAAATTTTGAAAGACTAAATTTATATTTAAATATATATCTTTAATAAAAAACTCTGTCTGTTGAAATTAAGCTCAAAAGGTTATTCACTTTTTGAAAGCAATCTTCATGGTGACAGAGTTTTTT
>CASEYA010000117.1 GCA_949291975.1 uncultured Christensenella sp. | reverse complement strand
TGTGGAAAAAATCTTTTAGAGAAAACCAGCAAAAGCGGAAAGAAATTCTATGGTTGCAGTGGATATCCAGATTGTGATTTTGCTGTTTGGGATAAACCAACCGAAGAAAAATGCCCAAAATGTCAAAGCATGATGCTTGAAAAAGGTAGAAAAATCTATTGCAGTAAATGTAATTATTATCATTATAAAAAAGAACAAAAGGAAGAAGAGTGAAACAGGTAAAAGTCATTGGTGCGGGACTAGCAGGGTGCGAATGTGCCTTTCAACTTGCAGAAAGAGGTGTTAAAGTTAAACTTTACGAGATGAAGCCAAAGGTTATGTCGCCAGCACACAAAAGCGCAAATTTTGCAGAACTTGTTTGCAGTAATACCTTTAAAAGTGAATCACTAAACTTTGCGTCAGGACTCTTAAAACAAGAGTTAGCCGAAATGGGAAGTTTGATTATCGATTCAGCAAAGAAAAGTAAAATTCCAGCAGGAGATGTTTTGGCTGTTGACCGTGAAAAGTTTTCCAGCATTGTAACAGATAAAATAAAAAATCATAAAAATATTGAAATTATTTATGAAGAAGTGGAAAAAATTAATTCAGCCGAAGTGACCGTCATTGCAACAGGACCTCTTACCAGCGAAAAGCTTATTCATGCATTAAAAGATTATGTTGATGAATATCTATATTTCTATGATGCAATTGCACCCATTGTTGATGTTGAAAAAATTGATAAATCAAAAATTTTTGTTGAAGACAGATATGGAAGTGGTGAAAGTTACATCAATTGTTCACTTAACGAAGAAGAATATAAAAACTTTTGGCAAGAACTTATTAATGCCGAAAGGGTGGAATTAAAAGACTTTGAGAAAAATTTTGAAGGGTGCTTGCCTGTTGAGGTAATGGCAAAGCGTGGATATGATGTGCTTCGCTTTGGTCCAATGAAGCCCGATGGCTTTAAAAAGGAAAAACCTTTTGCTGTTCTGCAACTAAGAAAAGAGAATACAAATGGAAACCTCTATAACCTTGTTGGGTGTCAAACAAATTTAACATATAAAGAACAAAAAAGGGTTTTCAGCCTTATTCCAGCACTAAAAAATGTTGATTTTGTTCGCTATGGAGCAATGCATAGAAATAGTTTTATAAATGCACCAAAACTTTTGAAAAACACATTAAATCTGAAATCAAACGAAAATATTTTCTTTGCTGGACAGTTAAGTGGAGTAGAAGGCTATGTTGAAAGCGTTGCATCAGGTTTACTTTGTGCCTATTATGTGCTACAATATCTAAACGGTGAAAAAATCAGACTGCTTTCAATAAACACTGCACTTGGTGCACTTGCAAACTATCTTATTTCTGCAAGTGAAACAAACTTTCAGCCGATGCATATAAATTGGGGACTGCTCGCTCCAATTGAAGCAAAAAAAGAAAACAGACGAGAAGAAATGGCAAAACGAGCATTAAATGAAATTAAGGAGATTAATAACACATGGAAACTTTAAGGGGAACAACAATTGTTGCAGTAAAAAGAAATGGTAAAACGGTAATAGGTGGAGACAGTCAAGCAACACTTGGAAACATGATTTTAAAAGATTCAGTGGTAAAAGTAAGAAAGATATACGAAGATAAAGTCATTGTTGGCTTTGCTGGGAATGTGTCAGAAGCCTTTGCTCTTTTTCACAAAATAGAAGGAAACTTGCAAAAGTTCTCAGGAAATCTTGAGCGTGCAGTGGTTGAAATAGCTCGTGATTGGCAAACAATAGACACACCACTTCGTCGTGTAGAAGCACAACTTATAATCGCAAACAAAGATAAACTTTATCTAGTTATGGGAGATGGCAACATTGTTCAACCAGCCGAAGATTTCATTTCAATTGGCTCTGGAAGTGTTTTTGCCTTGGGTGCGGCAAATGCTCTTGTTGATAACACAAAACTTTCAGCAAGGGAAATTGTTGAAAAAAGTTTAAAAATTGCAAGCAAATATTGCATCTACACAAATGACCACTTTGTTATTGAGGAGGTTGAATAATGGAACAATTAACACCAAAACAAATTGTTGATGAACTCGATAAATACATCATTGGGCAAGATAAAGCAAAGCGTGCTGTTGCTGTTGCTCTTAGAAATCGTTATCGAAGAAGCAAGTTACCAGAAGAATTAAGACAAGAAATCACACCAAAAAACATTTTAATGAAAGGGCCAACAGGTGTTGGAAAAACAGAAATTGCACGCAGACTTGCAAAACTTGTTAAAGCACCTTTTGTAAAGGTGGAGGCAACAAAATATACCGAAGTTGGTTATGTTGGCAGAGATGTTGAAAGCATGATTCGTGACCTTGTCGAAACTGCTGTTAGACTTGTAAAAGAAGAGAAGTTTGAAGAGGTAAAGGCTCGTGCAAATGAAATTGCCAACAAGAAAATTTGCGATATAATGTATGCCAAAAGCAAAATTGTAAAAAGTGATGAACCAGAGAACTATAAAGAAGTTTTATATAATGAAATAGCAAGCGGTAAGCATGATGATGAAGTGATTGAAATGGAAGTTGTTGAAGCACCAAAGACCATTGAAATCATGGGCAGTGCGCCAGATGCAAACTTAACAGAAATGTTCAGTGGCTTTTTGCCAAAGCGTAAAAAACTGAGAAAATTATCAGTGAAGAACGCAAGAAAGAACATTGTTGCCGAAGAAAGCAGTAAACTGATAGATATGGATGCTGTTAACGAAGAGGGCATTATGCGTGCTGAGCAAGAGGGAATTATTTTTATTGATGAAATAGATAAAATTGCCATTGCAAACGGCAAAGGAAATGGGCCAGATGTTTCACGAGAGGGTGTTCAGCGAGATATTCTTCCTTTTGTTGAGGGATGCACTGTTAGCACAAAATATGGAACCATTCGCACTGACTACATTCTTTTTATTGCTGCTGGTGCCTTTCACATTGCAAGGGTAGAAGACTTAATACCCGAACTTCAGGGGCGTTTTCCAATCAGGGTGGAACTTAACAACCTAACAAAAGAAGACTTTTTGAAAATTTTAACTCAACCAAAAAACGCAATTACAAAACAACACATTGAACTTCTAAAAGTTGATAACATCAATCTGTCATTCAACAAAGAGGCGCTTGAAGAAATTGCACGACTTGCCGAACTAGAAAATGTTTCAAAAGAAAACATCGGAGCAAGAAGGCTTTACACCATTTTGGAATCACTTTTGGAAGAGGTAAGTTTTGAGGCAAGTGGAGAGTATCCCGTAACTGATGTTGTGATAACAAAAGAATTTGTTAAGCGAGTGCTTGCAACTACCATCAGTGAACACGATTTAGAAAAATACATTTTATAATGGAGAAAAAATATGTATCAAAAGCCAAAGGGGACAAGAGATATTTTTGCGCCAGAGATTTTCACATGGCAAAAAGTAGAAAATGCGGCAAAAGAAGTTGCACATCTTTTTGGTTGCACAGAATTTCGCACGCCAGTTTTTGAAGATGCTTCGCTCTATCTAAGAAGTGTTGGTCAAGGCACGGATATTGTAAACAAAGAGATGTATATCTTCAAAGATAAGGCAGACCGAACACTTGCATTAAGACCAGAGGGAACAGCGGGTGTGGTGCGTGCTTTTGTTGAAGATGGTCTATCAAACGAAATGTTACCACAAAAATATTATTACATTGCAAACAACTTTCGCTATGAAAATCCGCAAGCTGGCAGATATCGTCAACACACTCAGTTTGGAGTGGAAATGTTTGGAATTGATTCACCACTTGGCGAAGTTGAAACTCTTTGCTTAATGAAAACTTTTTTTGAAAAAGTTGGTATAACTGATTTAACACTCAAAATCAATTCAATTGGCTGTCCTGAATGTAGAGCAAAGTTTAATCAAGCCCTGAAAGACTATGCTCAAAAAAATGAAGATAAACTCTGCGAGGATTGCAAGCACAGAAAAGAGGTGAACCCTCTTAGAATGCTTGATTGCAAAAAAGAAAATTGTAAAAAAGTTTTTGCTGATGCTCCAACTTTAAGCGATTATCTTTGTGAAAGTTGCAGAAGCCATTTTGAAACTGTGAAAAAATTACTGGAAGAAAATGATATCAGTTTTGTTGAAGATAAAAACCTTGTTCGAGGCTTTGACTACTACACAAAAACTGTTTTTGAATTTGAAAAAACAAACTTTGAAAACACAGGCAAACCTCTTGCTGTTGGTGGGGGTGGAAGGTATGATAATCTTGTAGAAGAAATTGGTGGAAAGAAAACTTCTTGCATAGGTTTTGGCATTGGTCTTGACAGGCTCATTGCTTTGCTTCCAGAAGAAAAAATGTCTGTTGCAGATGTTGCTGTTATGAATGCTGGAAAAGTTTTGCCAGAAGAAATATCTTTCTTAGTGCAATATTTGCGTCAAAATGGCATTTCTTCAGAAGGAAATCTCGCAAACCGAAGTTTTAAGAATCAGTTTAAGTTTGCGGACAAACTCTGCGCAAAATATGTTTGCATAGTAGGTGAAAACGAACTTAAAACAGGCAATTTTACCCTTAAAAATTTGAAGAGTGGCGAAGAAGAAAAGTTATCAAAAGAAGACATGGTAAAAAAATTGCAAAAATATCTTTGCGGTTAAAATAGTGGCAGGGGCTTGCACGCAAAATGCGTGCTGATGAACATTTTGCGCAAAATGTTCATGATTGCGTTTTTGCAAACGCAAAAAGCCCCTGAGTTAATATATATAAACTAGTCGGTAACTTTATTAATAAAAAATCATAAATATGATGTAACTTAATAAAAAAATTATAAGGAGAATAAAAATGGCAGAAATAAAACACATTTCACAAAAAGAATTCAAAGATGAAGTTCTAGAAAGCAAGGTTCCCGTAATTGTTGACTTTTTTGCAACATGGTGTGGTCCTTGTAAAATGCTTTCACCAATTCTAGAACAGGTTAGTGATGAAACAGACAAAGTAAAAATTGTAAAGGTAGATATTGATGAAAACATGGACCTTGCACAGCAGTTTGGTTTGATGAGTGTGCCAACTCTTCTTGTCTTTAAGGAGGGAGAAGAGGTTGCTCGTGAAATCGGATTTAAACCAAAAGTAGAAATTTTGGATATTATCAAAAAGTATTCATAATTTTTGTTAGTAACATAAATTTTTTAATCCGTTTAAAATGGCGTAACTTTTTGCGCCTTTTTTTATTTTTAAATTGCTAATTCTCAAATTTTTGAAAGTTTTTGTGGGAATTATAACAGAGTTAGCAATAAATTATAAACAAATATCTAATCATTATAAAAATGTGTCATCTTGACAACTTTATCATTTGTGGTATAATTAGACACAGGGAGAAATGCTTTTATGCAAGATAAAAATTTAACAATAGCAATTAATATTGATGACATTTTGTTGGACGACAAAGGAAAACTAAAAACTGAAACAATTGACTGTTTTAGAAATGCAGATAAACAAAACACGAGTTTCATTCTTATAACCAATGGGCCATATAAAATTGCTCAAAACACAATTAAACAAATAAAAAATGAAATAAATGGTCAGTCAGCTCCGCAATTTTGGGTTATCGCAAACGGGGGAAGTCAAATATATTCTCCACTTGGCAAAGTTATTCAAAATCAAACATTCGATAGTTTAAAACTTATGCGCTTAGTTAGTTTTTCTAGGTGTGTTGATAATGCTTGCACTTTTATCTATTCAACAGATAAAGGAAATTTTATTCAAGTTCCAGATTGTACTTCAGTCAAATTAGCGCTGTGGATTTATAAAATCAAAGATAAAAAGCGTGGAGATTGTGCTTTTAATTTGCAGGAAATTGAGGGTTTTAGAATGGGCAGAAATATGGATGCAGTAATAGATGAAATAGGGCAAATTAATAAAATGTATGCAATAAGTTTTGATAAAGACAGCAAAAGAAAAGTTCAATATGCACTGAAAAAAGAAGCAAAACTTTGTGGCGCTTTTGCTTATAGTGATAAATATACCGAGGTTACAACAACCAGCAAATATGATGCAATCAAATTGATTTTGGAAACAGCAGAACAATCTCCACAAAACATAATGGCTAAAAATGTTGAAGATGTAGTATACATTGGCAATACCATCAGTGATGTTGAGTGTTTGCAAAAATGTAATATCAGTGCAACTTGTGGCGAGCAGGCTTGCAGTTATGCAAAATCATCTTCTAAATATAAAACAGAAAATCTTTCACATTTTATGAACAATGTATACAGTGGACTTTTTGATGTTTTTATGGAAAATATTGAGAAAAAAGAACCCAAAAGCAAGGGTAGGTATTTGGACAGAATTTTTCATATGAAATAATCTAGTAATAGATTTTTGTTCTATATCTAATTTTTTAAAAGGTATTGCCAAAAACAAGCTTTTGTGCTAAAATTATAATTAGGAGAAAAAGCAAATGAACAGAATATATTTAGATAATGCTTCAACCACACCAATAAACAGTGAAGTATTAAGTGAAATGTTGCCATATTTCAGTTCAATATATGGTAATCCAAACAGTTTACATTCTTTTGGCAGAGATGCAAAAGCGGGTGTTGATAAAGCTAGAGACCGAATTGCCACTGCAATTGGCTGTCAGCCAAGTGAGATTTTCTTCACAAGTGGAGCAACCGAAGCAAACAACTGGGCACTTCGTGGCATTGCTTATGCCAACGCACACAAGGGTAAACATATTATCACAAGCAAAATTGAACATCCAAGCATTCTTGAAACTTGCAAACAACTTGAAAAAGAAGGTTTTAAGGTCACATATCTTGATGTTGATAAATTTGGTTTTGTCCGTCTTGATAAACTTCTTCATTATATAAACAGCGATACCATTTTAATTTCAATAATGACCGCAAATAACGAAATTGGAACAATTCAAAACATTCAGGCAATTTCAAACATTGCAAAGGAGAAGAATGTTCTCTTTCATACCGATGCAACACAAGCAATTGGTGCTGTCAGACTTAATGTGAAAGATATGGACATTGACCTTATGAGTTTTTCCTCTCACAAAATAAACGGACCAAAGGGTGTTGGTGCTTTGTATGTTAAGAAAGGTGTTATGATAGACAAAATCATTTTTGGTGGAGAGCAAGAAAGTGGACTGAGAGCAGGAACGTTAAACACACCAGCAATTGTTGGATTTGGAAAAGCAATTGAACTTGCAACTCGTGATATTATTGCTAACGCCAAGAAAGTTTCAAGTTTAAGAAATTATTTTGTAAGGGAACTGGAAAACAAAATCGAAATGGTTTATTTGAACGGGCATTCAATTCAAAGATTGCCAAACAATGCATCTATTTCTTTTGGAATGGTTGATGGCGAAAGCATAATGTTTCTTTTAGATATGGAGGGCATTGCTGTGTCAACGGGTTCAGCTTGCTCGTCTGGTTCAACCAAACCATCCTATGTTTTAGAGGCTCTTGGACTGCCTGCTGACCTTGTTCAAGGAACGGTGCGTTTTTCACTTTCAAAATCAACAACAAAAGAAGAAATTGATTTTGTGATTGAGAAGTTAGAAGAAATAGTAAAAAGACTGCGTAAAATTTCACCAATAACAAAAGCACAAGTTGGAAAAATTAAAGGAGATATGTAATGTATAACCAAAAAGTAATTGAGTGTTTTAATAAAACAGAAAATCTTGGTGAAATAAGGGGAGCAAACGCAGTCGGCTCCGCAGGTAATGTTGGCTTGGGTGATTTTATCAGACTTTATTTAAAAATTGAAAACGAACAAGTAATAGAAGCAAAATCTAAAACATTTGGTTGTGTTGTTGCAATTGCAATAAGTTCTCTTGGAGTTGATTACCTAAAAGGTCTTAACATTGATGAACTCATTGCTTTTGACCCAGAAGTAATTTTAAAAGAAATTGGCGAAATTCCAGAAGAACAAAGAAAATTTGTTTATTACTTCAAAGAAGCTGTTTTAGATGCAGTAAAAAATTATAACAAGCGACTGGAAAGAGAAAATAGAGAATAAAAATAATTTTTAACTAAAATATAAAAAACCTACCAATTTTGAGGGGTACTTCAAAAGTTAATAACTTTTGCAATAAGCCTTTCAATATGGTAGGTTTTTTATTTAATTATTCATTTTTTCAGCCAAAGTGTCAAGTAAATCTAAATTTTTGCTTGATAGCGTTTTTGGCAGGTCTGTTTTTTCTAGATACCAATTATGTTCATCAAGTTGGTTTTCTGCAATTGCTGAAAGTTCAAGTTTAAAATATGTTGCTTCACCTGTCGCAACAACCTCACCATCTGGTGTTTCCAGATAGCCAACGCCCTTAAACAGTCTGCTGTTTTCTTTAACAATTTTACCCCAGCAATATAAATCTGTTTCAAGAGGGGTTGGTTTAAGATAGCGAACTTTAAGTTCGCCTGTAACACCCCATTGGTCAGGGTTTTTAATCATAACCGCTCTGCCAATAGTTTCATCAAGAACAGCACTAATCATTCCACCATGCATACGGTTAGGAAAACTTTGGTGAAAATTCTCGTTGTGAAAGACGCCACAAACAACATCACCATCACATTCATAAAAGCGCACTTTCAAAGATGCATCATTTTGTAAACCACAAACAATACACTCTTCACTGTTATTTTGCTTTTTTAATACTTTAACTTCCATTTTCTAAATACTCTCCTTAACTTTTAAAGTATATCTCAAAAACCAAGTTAAAACAACTATTATAACTAATTTTTATTATATTTTTGTCAAAAACAATTTAAATTTTTATAAACCATCTGTAATTTAATCTAAAAATAAAATCTAGTTTTCCAATACAAAATATATTTTTAATAAACTTTTATTTTTCCAGTTATTTCCTAGTGTTTTTTGTTATTTTTTATTCAAACTATGCTTAGGAGGGGAAAATGAAAGAAGGAATAATTGGTTTTGCTCTTGGTGCAAGTGTAGGCTTGGGAATGCTTCTTTGCCCACAAGTTAGAGATTTTATGGACAAAATGACAGCCAAAGTTGAGAAAAAAGTTGACAAAATGAAGAAAAAATTAAAAGAAAAATAAAAATTTATTTTTACAATGCACCCAAGATTAAATTTAGGGGTGCATTTTTATTAATAAGACGTCTTAAAAAATTTTACTACCAGTAAACAAACAGTTAAAACTGCAACAAAATCTTCTTGGTCCTTTAATTTAAAATAGTTGTATTCAAACTAAAAACTTGACAATAAATATGTATTTTTATATAATGTTTGCAAGAGGATTTTATGATAAAACAAGAATTTTTAAGTGAGTTTATAAAAGGTGTTCAACCACTTTTAGAAAACGAAGAACTGATTGAGTATTGCAAACAGATTAAAATTGACAAATTTTTTGATGAAGATTTTGCTGTTGCTTCAGAGATTGCAAATATAGATGTTTCAAAAATAAAAGTTGACAAATCTTTGATTGCAAACCAAAAACCTTTTTCGCAAGAGCAGATGAAAACAGAGGGAGGGTTGTTTTTTAAACATCTAGATAGCCTTTGTCCAAAAGATTTTTCGCTATTTGCGCTTTATCAAAGGAATTTACAATTTCTTGAAATGGAAGAAAACGCTGATGGCAAGCGTTCTTACTGCTCGGCTTACATGGATAAAAATGGAAACTTGGTTCAAAGAATCTATGTTAATTGTGAAGAGAGAATAGGCGATTTGCCGAATATGATTCATGAATTTGGGCATTCATTTTGTGATACTCTTGCACCAAATGTTGTAAATAATCAAAGAACTACTGAGATTCCAACATTAATTTTAGATAGAATTTCGCCACTTTATTTGGCGGATAAATATCCAGAAATAAAGAAAAATTTAATTGAAAACAGAACTTTTAAGAATATAAAACAGGTAGAAAAAGCCGTTGAGTGTGTGGCTGATGGCATGCTTGTTAATGTTTTGTCAGGGAGTCAAAGTCTTGAAGATGCACTAAAAGATAATAAAGATTTAATAGAAAAATATCCAAACTTATTTTTATCCAGTGTGAAAAGTTTTACCGAGTCTAATAAACCAAAAATAATGCGTGAAATTCCTTATCTTTTTCCAGAAATAATTGCTCAGCAAATGCAAACTCGCTTTGAGCAAGAACCAGAGCGTGCAGTTGAGGAATTAAAAATGCTTATAAAACACAACAAAGAATGGAGTGAACAGCAGGTTACGGAATATCTCGATTTAGGGAACAAGCGAGAAATGGTTGAAAACTATGCGCAAAATTTCAGCAAAGAGATTAAAGCACTCGATAAAACAAGGGGAAAAGGTAAGTTAAAAAGTCTTTTTAATTTTTAGGTTATAGATTTTCTAAGATTATGAATAAATAGTTTTAAAATTACAATAATTTGATTATATGAACATTTTTAATTTGATTTTTAGATATAAAGTCTCAAAAATAAGATTACTTTTTTGTTGATAACTTCCAATTTTCAATAAATTTGCTTTTTCTTGTTAATTTCATTTGCTAAAAGAAAATAATTATGCTATACTCTTTTGAAAGGGGAAAAAGATATGCGAAAACTGGGTATGGATTTTGGTGATTCAAGAATTGGTTTTGCAATCAGTGACCCTTTGGGAATTTTTGCAAGTGGCATTGAAACATATAAGCGAAAAAGCATAGAGCAAGATATTGCACATATTTGTTCTTTAATTGAAGAATATAATGTTGACACTCTTGTTGTTGGTCTTCCGCTTAATATGGATGGAACAAGTGGCGACCGTGTTGAGCGCACAAAAGAATTTTGCGCAGAGTTATCCAAGAAAACTGCGGTAAACATTGTTTACAGTGATGAAAGATTGACAACTGTTATGGCGGAAAAAATGCTTATTTCAAATAATGTTAGGCGTGAAGACCGAAAAAAAGTTATTGATAAGGTTGCTGCAACTGTTATTTTGCAAAACTTTTTAGACAGGAAATAAAATGAAAGGAGATATAAAATGAGTAAAGAAGAAAATTCAATTGAAAGGCTTTTAGATGTTGACGACAACGAGCCAATTACCCTTTATGACGAGCAGGATAATGGTGTAAAGTTTGAACAAATTGCTTTGATACCATATCAAGAAAAACTTTATGCAATGTTAAAGCCAATTGATAAAATGGAAGGCGTTGCAGATGACGAGGCTGTGATTTTTGTTTTTGAAGATGACTCAAACGGCAATGACCAGTTTTTGCGTGTTGTTAATGATGATAAAATCATTGACGAAGTATTTGCAATTTATCTTGACCTAATAAAAGAAGAACAACAACCACATGCACACGAAGAGGCAGAAAAACCAGCAGAAGAAAGCAAAGAAAAGAAATCTGCATCAAAACCAGCAGAAAAAAAGACAACAGCAAAGAAAACAACAGCAAAAAAGGCTGAAAGCAAACCTACAACCAAAAAGACATCAGCAAAAAAATAAAAAAGTTTGAAAGCGCACTTAATACTGTGCGTTTTTTTCTTTTTTGCTTAAAAATATAAAAAATATGTCAATTAAGACTTGCAATTTCTTTAAAAAAGTGATAAAATTTCTTCGTTGAAATACGCACCACTGGTTATTTGCGTGTAGTTGCCTTATATTCTGAGGTTGCACAATGAGTTTTAACATCAGTGGGAGGACTAACAAAATAACAGAAAAGGAGAATCAAAAATATGTCAGTAATTTCAATAAAACAATTGCTTGAAGCAGGTGTTCAATTTGGTCATCCAACAAGACAATGGAACCCTAAAATGAAGCAATACATCTTTATAGCACGCAATGATACTCACATCATTGACCTTGAACAAACTGTTGTTCTTGCTGAAAAGGCATACAATTTTGTTTGCGAAAGTGTAAAGCAAGGAAAATCAGTTTTGTTTGTTGGAACAAAGAAACAAGCAAGTGAAGCAATCAAAGAAGAGGCTGAACGCTGTGGAATGTTCTATGTGAACACCCGTTGGCTTGGTGGAACACTTACAAACTTTAAAACAATTCGTCAAAGAATTGAAAGACTTAACAAACTCAATCAAATGGAAAAAACGGGTGAGTTTGAGTTTTTCCCAAAGAAAGAAGTAATCAAACTTCGTGCAGAGCGTGACAAACTTGAACGCAACCTTGGTGGAATCAAAGATATGACTTCACTTCCAGGAGTAGTTTTTGTGGTTGACCTCAAAAAAGAGCACATCGCTCTCAAAGAAGCAAAAACACTTGGTATTCCAATTGTTGGACTTGTTGACACCAACTGTGACCCAGAACTTGTTGATGTTGTAATTCCAGGAAATGACGACGCAATTCGTTCTGTAAAACTTATTGCACAACTTATTGCAAATGCAGTAATTGAAGCAAAAACAGGAGAAAGTTTCTCTGTTGCAGAAGAAGATGACATAACACCAGAAGAACTTCAAGCAGCAATGGGACAAAAAGAAACCAAAAGAGTTTTCAAAAAACAAGACAAAGAAACAGCTCAAAAAGAAGAAGTAACAGCTGAAAAACCAGCAGAGGAAGTAAAAGAAGCTGAGACTGTAACTGAAGAAAAGAAAGAAGTAAAAGAGAAAAAAGCATCAAAGGCAAAGACCGCAAAATCTGAGTAATTTATAAAAAAAGGAGATAGAAAATGGCTGTAACAGCAAAAGACATAACAGAATTAAGACAAAGAACTCAGGCAGGAATGCTTGATTGTAAAAACGCTCTTGAAGCAACAAATGGAGATATGGACAAGGCAGCAGAATGGCTTAGAGAAAAAGGAATGGCTTCAGCAGCAAAAAAAGAGGGAAGAATTGCAGCAGAAGGTAAAGTTGAAAGTTATATTCACCTTGGCGGAAAAATTGGTGTTTTGGTTGAAGTTAACTGTGAAACAGACTTTGTGGCAAAGAGTGATGCTTTTAATGAGTTTGTTCACAACATTGCACTTCAAATTGCAGCAAGCAAACCACTTTTTATAAGTGAAGCAGATGTTGACCAAAAATCACTTGAAGCAGAGCGTAAGATTTTCCTTGCTCAAACACAAAACGAAGGAAAACCAGCAAATGTTGCAGAGAAAATTGTTGAAGGCAGAATTAAAAAATATTTGCAAGAAGTTTGTCTTCTTGACCAAGTTTATTTCCGTGATGGAACAAAAACAATAAATGAATACCTCAAAGAAACCATAGGAAAGATTGGTGAAAAGATAACAATCAGACGTTTTGTTCGCTATGAAATGGGCGAAGGATTGCAGAAAAAAGAAGAAAATTTTGCAGATGAAATCCAAAAACAAATTGATAAACAAAAGGCTTCTGCATAAAAAAACAAAAAATGCCTAACAATAGGCATTTTTTATTTGCCAAAATCGGAAAATTATTGTAAAATAGTATTTATTACATTATAAAGAGGTGAAAAAATGTTTACAAATCAAGAAGATAAAACGCTTTATGAAAATTTAAAAAAGCATCTTGATGGCAACTATGACCATTTTTTAAGTGAACTTGGTTCAGTTAGGGCAGGAAGAGCTAACCCAAGATTGCTAGACAAAATTATGATTGACTACTATGGCACACTTACCCCACTTAATAAAATGGCAAACATATCTGCGCCTGACCCAAGAACCATTCTTATAAGTCTTTGGGATATTAGCATGCTTAGAGAAGTTTTAAAAGCAATTCAAACAAGTGACCTTGGTTTTAATCCAAGTGATGATGGAAAGGTTATCAGGCTTTATGTTCCAGCTCCAACTGAAGAACGCCGTTTGGAACTTGTTAAAATGGTTCGTAAGTTTGCCGAAGATACCAGAATTAACATGAGAAATGGTCGTCGTGAGGCACTTGACCAATTCAAAGATTTAAAGAAAAAATCAGTCATCACTGAGGATGATTTGGCGGTTGCAGAAAAGGAAGTTCAAAAGATTTTGAATTCCTACACCGACAAGGTTGACCAAACTTTAGCGCAAAAAGAAAAAGAAATAATGGAAGTTTAAGCATAATTTTTGGTTTAAAAACTAATTTTTCGTATATCATAAAGTCTAGACACAGCGTATAATATATTAAGAGGGAAAAATGAATAATACCAGCACTAAAATATATCGAAAATTAGATTTATCTCGTTTACCAAAACATTTGGCAATCATCATGGATGGAAATGGCAGGTGGGCAACCAAGCGTGGTTTACCAAGGAATTTGGGGCATAAGGCTGGTTGTGAAAACATTAAACGGATAACTCAAAATATCTATGACTTGGGTATCGAAATGGTAACCTTTTTTGCGTTTAGCACAGAAAATTGGAAACGACCAAAAGATGAAATTGATGGCATATTTAATCTCATACGAGATTATATGGACGAATATAAAGATGAATATCTTGAAAAAGATGTAAAAGTTATGTTTTTTGGGGAGTTAAAAGATTTGCCACAAGATTTAACTAATGCAATGAAAAACATAATGGAAAAAACAAAAAATTGCAAAAAAATGACAGTTAACTTTGCTGTTAACTATGGTGGCAGAAGCGAAATTTTGCGTGCAGTAAATAAGGCAATAAAGGGCGGAAAAGAACTGGATTTCAACAGTTTTGAAGAGCTTTTATACACTCAAAATCTTCCAGACCCAGACTTTGTAATTAGAACTAGTGGTGAAATGCGAATTTCAAATTTTATGCTATATCAAATGGCATACAGTGAACTATATTTCACAAAAACCTATTGGCCAAGTTTTAATAATAAAGACTTGCAATATGCCTTAATAGATTTTCAAAAAAGAAAACGCAGATTTGGAAATATAAAATAATTTAAAACTAACAAAAGAGGTTTTTATGGAAAATTTGAATCAAACAAACAATCCTGCAAACATGGGTAAAAGAATTATATCTGCAATAATAATTGTTATTGTCCTTGGGGCTTTTATTGGACTGAGGCAAATTGCAGAAAGCACAATTTTCTTGTTTGATGTTTTAATTGGCTTTTTGATGATTCTTGGAACATTTGAGGTAGAAGGTTTGCTTAGACGGATGGACAGGCCTGTATATGGCGTTGGTTTGGGGCTTTATCCAATTCTTTGCTTTGTTGTGCTTGTTATAAGCATGGTAACTAGCTTATCTTACATCTACTTTTTACTTCTTTGTCTAGGCGGACTTGTTTTAACATTTTTATTATTATTCCTTGTTGGAATTTTATCGAAAAAGACCACAATAAGAAATATGTATCTTGATGGCTATGAAACAACAAGAGCAAAATATGTGTTTGACAAAAGTTTGAACACAATTTTGGCGTGCATTTATCCAACATTTTTGCTTTGCTTTTTGTTTTTAATTAACCACTTTGAATTGTTTACAAATGTTGATTTAAGTGCAGATGTTGGGCTTTTGGGTATAATTTTGCTTTTTATTACCACATTTTTTGCGGATACTTGTGCAATGCTCACAGGCAGACTTATAAAAAGTAAAAAAATCAACCTTGAAAAACTTGGAAAGGGGAAATCTTGGTCTGGTTTTGTTGGTGGCATTGTTGGAGCAATGATTGGCGCAATCATTATTTACTTTATATTTAACGCAGCAGGATATGCAACATTTTTTACTGAGCACAATGTTCAGTGGTGGCAATTCTTAGTGCTTGGAGTGTTCTTTGGTCTTGTTAACATGACAGGCGATATCATTGCATCCTATTTTAAAAGAAGAGCAGAAGTAAAAGATTTCAGCGACTTCATTCCAGGACACGGTGGAATTATGGACAGAATCAATGGTCTTGTTTTTAACTGTGTTGTAGTTTTTATTTTCATGGTTTTGTTATTTCTAGCATAGACCAGAAATTTTGTGAATATTCTATCTAAAAAGGGGTGTCGGATTTGTTTTCATCCATGCTAGCAACATCTTTTGCCAGTATTATGACAACTGTTGGATATATAGCTCTAGCAGTTGTTGTTTTGCTTTTAATGATAACAATTCATGAACTAGGACACTATACCTTTGGTAAAATTTTAAAGTTTAAAATAAATGAATTTTCTATTGGTTTTGGAAAAGCAATTTACTCTAAAACAAAGAAAAATGGCGAAAAATTTAGCATAAGACTGTTGCCTCTTGGTGGATATTGTGCATTCGCTGGGGAAGATGAAGATGACAAAGACCCAAGCGCTTTTAATAATCAGGCACCTTGGAAAAGAATTATTGTGCTTTTTGGTGGGGTGTTTTTCAATTTTTTATCTGCAATTATTTTTGCTTTTATTTTGCTCGTAAGTTTTGGTTATGACATCCCTCAGGTAACAAATGCTGAGGCTAATCAGCAATATGTGGCGGAATATAACCAAAGTGTCAGCTTGGATGAACAACTTGGGTATTTGCAAACAGGCGATGTCATCAGAAAAGTTGATGGCACAGCCATAAGTTTTTTTGGTGGAAACACCTTTAGTGAACTGATGTCACGCTATGATGTGAACGAAACTTTTACCCTCACAGTGCAAAGACAAGGTGAGAGCGAGTGGGTAGAAGTCCAAATGGTTAAATTTGCCAGCGAAGATTCCACCAGTGGTGTTCTTGGAATCAATATTTCA
>CASEYA010000116.1 GCA_949291975.1 uncultured Christensenella sp. | reverse complement strand
GCCAGAAAAAATATAGCAGTTTTAGATTTTGGCACAAGCCATATTTCTGTTATGATTGGCGATAGAGGTGCTGGCAACGGTTTTGACATTCGAGGATACAGCAACATTTCTTACGCAGGCTTTATGGACGGAGAGTTTTTAGAACCAGAAAAACTTGCCAGTGAGGTTCAGCAAGTGCTTGCACTTGCGGAAAATAATGCCAGAGTGCAAATCACACATCTCTATATCGGTGTGCCAGCAGAGTTTAGTGCTGTGGTTGTGAAAAAGGCAGAATTAAATTTCTATGAAAGCCATAAAATCACCGACCAAGATATAACCGACCTTTTTGATTCCATTGAAGATGTTGAAAGCGAAGAGCACAGTATCATAAACCGTGCGCCTATATATTATGTGCTGGATGATAATCTAAAAATAATCAAGCCAAAGGGCAAATATACAACAACTTTTTCTGGGGTTATAAGTTTTGTTCTAGCAGAAAACAAATTCATTCAAACAGTGCAAAAGATTTTATCTCCGCTTTATATTCAGCATGTTGAGTTTTTCTCGGAACAACTTTGTGAAGCACTTTATCTAATTCCGCCAGAAGAACGAGACCGATGTGCACTTTTGGTTGATGTGGGCTTTTTAACCAGCAGTTTTGCAGCGGTGATGGGTGATGGACTTCTTTCGCTTAACAGTTTCTCTTTGGGGGCGGGGCATATCATTGCAGATTTCTGTGATGCCTATGGACTGGCATTTGACCAAGCAAAAGACCTTTTGCTTGAAGCCAGCTTAGAAGAAGAGGACACCGAGCAAGTTTACGAAATTGCAGTTAATGGAGATGTTGTTAAAAAAATTCCAGTTGCAGAAGTATGTGAAATCATTAAGTTCAGACTTACACAAATTGGAAAGACAATTAAAAAGTGCATTGACCAAAGTGAAGTCAGCATTCCTGAAAGCTTGCCAGTTTTGATTACTGGTGGTGGAATAAGTTACATAAATGACATGACACACATTCTTGAAGAAGTGCTTGAGCGAGAGGTTGAAATTGTGATGCCTGATGATTCAAGATTTCAGCGACCAGAACTGTCTTCTGTGCTAAGCATGCTTGACCTTGCAATTAAACAAAATAAGCAGACAGCAAAGATGTTTTTTATTAGATTATTTAAAAAGAATTAAATTTGGAGGAATATATGAATAATTACAATGAATATCCTGCGGAAAATCAAGTTAAGCCTGTTGTAAAAATAAAAGTAGTTGGTGTTGGTGGTGGTGGAAATAACGCCATTAACCGAATGGTTAACGCAGGCGTAAGCGGTGTTGAATTTATTGCTGTTAACACCGACAAACAAGCATTGCAGATAAGCAAGGCTGACTATCGAATTCAAATTGGTATCAAACTTACAAAAGGTTGGGGTGCTGGTGCAGACCCAGAAGTTGGGCTTAAGGCAGCAGAGGAAAACTTGGAAGAACTCAATCAGGCACTCAACGACGCTGACCTTGTGTTTGTTACTGCTGGAATGGGTGGTGGAACAGGAACAGGTGCTGCGCCACTGATTGCCTCTCTTGCAAAGGAAAAAGACATTTTGACAATTGCTGTTGTAACAAAACCTTTCAACTTTGAGGGAAGAACAAGAATGGAAAACGCCGAAAAAGGAATTGAATCTTTGCGAAAGGTGGTTGACTCACTTGTTATAATTCCTAACGAAAAGTTGTTCAAACTTGTTCCAAAAGGCACTTCAATTGTGGACACGTTCAGATATGCTGACGATGTTTTAAGACAGGGTGTTCAGGGGATTTCTAACATCATTGTTGAAAATTCCCTCATTAACCTTGACTTTGCAGATATCAACACCATTATGCGTAATCGTGGACTTGCTCACATGGGAATTGGTCGTGCTCGTGGAGATAGAAAGATTTTTGACGCTCTTTCTCAGGCAGTGTCTTCGCCTCTTCTTGAAACAACCATTGAGGGTGCAACGGGAATCATCTTTAACGTAAAGGGTGGTGTTCAACTTCCAATTGACCAAGTTCACGAGGCAGCTGACCTTATGCGTGATATTGTTGACCCAGGTTGTAACATTATCTTTGGTGCCAGTGTGGACGAAAGTTTGGAAGATGCTGTTGAAATCACAGTTATTGCAACAGGCTTTCAAGGAAATGAGGCTCCTTCTTTGATTGAAAAAGAGGAAAAAGAGGAAGAGGAGGATAACAGCAACATCTATTCAAAACAAGAATATGCGTCATTCTTAACTAACCGTTTTCCAAACAAAGAAAAAGCAGAGCCAAGTTTTAAGGCAAATATTCCAGCAAGCGAAGAAAAGCCAGAAAAGAAAACGCTTTCATCAAGAGTTGAAATTGATGAGGCGGACATTCCACCTTTTCTTCGTAAACTGCGCAATAGATAAAAATATTTAAAGGAGTTTTTGATATGGAAATGACAAAAAGTAGAATTTTGCAGATTGTTATGGGCGGTGTTTCTTTGGTAATGCTCGTTCTTGGGATTTTAATAATTGGTCAAATTATCCCAGCATTTGAAAGCCTTTGGGCATGGGGAATTATAATTGTTTGCTTTGGTTTTATCATTGTTGAAGTGCTTCTTTACTTCCTTGTTCACTCAGACATTATGTCAACAATTTGCAAATGGCTTTTAATATTCTTTGGTGTAATTTTACTTGTAATCAACACAGTTGTTCTTTGCGTTGAGGCAACATCAATGTTTGCAGACTTTGGTGCAATCAGTGGATGGTTTGCATTTATCATGGTTCTTATAAACTATGCAATCTGCGCCATGATTATTGCATACCTTGTGCTTGCAGACAAAGAATATAAAGTTTTAAAAGAAGAACAAAGAAACCAAGTTGAAGAACAACCAAAAGAAGAGAAAAAATAATTTAAAAGAACCTTGACGGTTCTTTTT
>CASEYA010000115.1 GCA_949291975.1 uncultured Christensenella sp. | reverse complement strand
CCAGATAGTTATATTGCTAGATGCGCTTCTGTTATAATGGGAAGCAGTGAAACAATTTTTTATGTTGCCACAATATATTTTTCACAAACTAAAGTGAAGAAACTTTTATACGCTGTCCCTGTCGCTCTTGTCTGCACAATAATTGGTGCCATTGTCTCTTGCTTGATTTGTAAAATAATTTAACTATAAAAAAATTATGTAATCCAAAAAACTACAAAAATCCTTTATGCTCTCTTTTATCATTACAAAGCAATTTGCACCTTGATAAACATATCAAACTAAAAAATAGTGTGACATTATTATCTCCACTATTCTTCGTGTTTTCAAATATTTACATTATTGTATATTTTTGTCATTCATAAAATGTTTATATATTTCATTTTTTGTGACTTTCCTATCTTTTGCAACTTGTTTAATGCATTCCTGCTTTGAAAAACCCTTTTTAACATAAAACTCAAAATGTTCTTCAATTGTTAGCTTACTAAGTTCATTTTTCGAATTGACACCTTCGACTAAAACAACAAATTCTCCTTTGTTTGAATTTAACTTAACACTTCCTAAATTTGCACTGATATATTCTTCAAATTTTTTGGTCAGTTCTCTTGCTATAACACATTTACGATTGCCAAGATTTTCAAATAAAAATTGTAAATCTTTTTCGATGTCATGACTGCTGATATAAAAAATTAATGTTGCATTTATATCTTTTATCTGAAAAAGTATTTCCTTTCTTTTGCTTAATTGCTCTGGCAGAAAGCCAAGAAACAAGAAATGCTCACTTGACAAACCACTGCCCACAAGTGCTGTTATGCAGGCAGTTACACCTGGGATAACTTCAACATCAAAACCAGCAGTTTTTATTTCATTAAATAAAATGAGCCCAGGGTCACTAATGCACGGCATACCAGCATCAGAAATATATGCAACATTTTTTTCTTTTTTAAGTAAATCTATTATTTTTTGTGCATTTTGCTTTTCATTAAACTTATGCACACTTAAAAGAGGTTTTTTTATTTCATAATGATTAAGCAAAATTAAAGAATGTCTTGTATCTTCACACGCTATATAGTCTACCGTTTGTAAAGTTTCCAGAGCTCTTAAAGTTATGTCTTTTAAATTGCCAATTGGTGTTCCAACAATAAAAAATTTTGACATTATTAAATAATTTCCTCCAAACTGATTTCAACAAACTCAACACTATCGTCTTTTTGAATTTTAATTGTGATAGTTTGTTTTAATATATCATGAAAGGCAACCTCTCCCTCTTGTCCGCTTTTTGTTTTAATCTTTGAATTTAATGGTGGCATTTTTGCTTGAATTTCTTTATAATTTTGATATTCATATTCTAAACAACACATTAATTTTCCACAAATTCCATTGATTTTGTTTGGGTTTAATGCTAGGCCCTGTGACTTTGCCATTTTAATTGTAACAGGCTTATAGTCATGAATAAATTTTTTACAACAAAGTTCTCTGCCACAAGAACCATATCCACCACAGAGTTTTGCTTCGTCTCTTGCTCCTATTTGCCTAAGTTCAATTCTTGTTTTAAAAATACTTGCCAATTCCCGAACAAGTTCTCTAAAATCCACCCTATTTTCAGCAATATAAACAATTAATAATTTTTTACCATCAAGACTGTATCTCACTTCAATAACTTTCATATCCAAGTTATATTTTCTAATGCTTTTATCAATTTCTGGAATTGATTTTTGAGCTTTATCTTTCATTTTACTTAGAAGAGTTATATCTTCTTCTGTGGCAACACGAACAAATCTTGCATTCAATAAATTATCCTTTACTGAAACATTTTTTGGTGATATGTTAGTAATTGTAGCAAAATATAAACAGTCATCAATCTCAACGATAACAGCTTTTCCTTTCTCTATTTTTACATCTTTATCAACAGAACAATAATAAGTTCTATCATTTTCGCTGCATTTTATTTCAATTATTACTGTTGCCATCTTGCTCTCTCCTGCAATATAGTTAAAAGAAAATTATCAACCACAATATTGTGATTACAATTGTTATCAAGTTTTTGATTAACATCAATGCAATATTTTGCAATGTTTAATAATGATTTAATGGAAAAATCTTTTGATAAAATTTTATATAGTTCAATTTTATCAGGCTCACTTATCATGTCAAACTTGCCAATTTTTGCATAAAACACATTATGTAAAATTAAGCTATATAATCTTAAAAATATTGCAAATTCACTTTTGATTTTATATAATTTACTAGAATATTTTAAAATTTGTGAAGAATTTCTCAAATTAGTCCAAAGGTCAAAAACAAACTCTAAAAGCGGAAAAAATGTTTCATTTTGAGCATAATCAAAAGCATTCTGTTGTGAATGATTACAGAATGCTACAATTTCATTTTTTTGCTCAACTGTTAAATCAAAATCTTTCAAACTGTTATATAAATCACTGTTAGTTTTATTTGGAATATAAATTTTATTGCACCTTGATTTTATTGTGGATAGCACTTTGGTCTCATTCTCAACATTTAATATAAAATAAACATTACTAGGCATTTCTTCCAGTGTTTTAAGAAGTTTATTTTGAGATTGAATGTTGGTTAAACTAAAATTGTTTAAAATATAGACCTTTTTATCATGTTCATAAGGTGTTAATAAAACACTTTCAACAATTTCTAGCATTTCTTCAACAACAATGCTGTTTTTCTCTTTTGGAAAGATTAAAACATCAACATTATTGTTATGCTCAATTTTTTGACATTGCAAACAGTTGTTGCATGGTGCATTTTCATTCAAACACATAATTGTTTTAGCAAGTAAAAGTGATTGCTCTTTTAAAACAAGAGAATCACTGTTTATAAGCATAGTTGCATTTGTTATGTTATTTCGATTGAAAAGCATTATATCTCTCCATAAAGGTTTCACGAATTTGTTTTTGCATTGCGTCCCTATCTTGTGTTGCATCAATGATAACATAACGCTTTTTATTTTCTTTTGCAATACAATCAAAGCCAAATTCAACTCTCTTATGAAAATCTTCTCCCGACAACTCAATTAAATCTAATTTATCTTTTGTTTTTCTTTTGAATGATTCTTCTGGAGAAATTTTAAGATAAAAAGTTAAATTAGGTTCAATTCCGTCTGTGGCTACTTTGTTTAAAAGTTTTACCACCTCTTTATCCATTTGTCTTCCATATCCTTGATAGGCAAGTGTCGAGTCATAAAATCTATCTAACACCATAACGCCACCACTTTCAAGTGTTGGTTTAACAATTTTATCCACAACATCTGCTCGTGCTGCTTCAAATAATAAAAGTTCACTTAAAGGAGATTTTTCTTCAAAAGTCACATCTTTTACAAGCATTCTGATATATTCAGCAAAATTCGTGCCACCTGGTTCACGAGCCATAAAATAGTTAATATTTTTCTGTTTTAAAAATCGACAAAAAAGCTGAGATTGAGTAGATTTGCCACAACCCTCTCCGCCTTCAAATGTTACTAAAAAACCTTTCTTTTGCATAATTTAATCACCTCAAGAATAAGTTTAGCATAAAAATTATTTTTTAGCAATCTGTTAAAGCCTTTTGGTAAAATTTTCTTTAATTTTTTGCGTTTTAAATATAAATACTTAGTGAAAATTAGAAAAAAGAATAGCTAGTGCTATTCTTAATTTTTTATAACTATATTAACAAGCCTATTTTTAATTGGTATAATTTTTATTATTTCTTTCCCAGATATAAATTCTTTAATCTTTTCTTGTTTCAAAGCAATTTCTTTCATGGTTTGTTCATCGGTATCCATATCAATAACAACCTTATCTCTAAGTTTACCATTTACTTGAATGACAAGTTCATATTCATTATCCTTTGCTTTTTCTTCATCAAATGCAGGCCAACTTTCATAAGCAATTGTATCTTTATGACCAAATAAATGCCAGATTTCTTCACACAAGCAAGGAGCAACAGGACTTAACAGCTTTATAAAGCCTTCTGCATATTCCTTTGGAATATAAGGTTGATTTTGCACTTCATTTATAAAAATCATCATCTGACTTATTGCTGTGTTAAATGAAAGGTTTTCAAAATCAATTGTTACTTTTTTGACTGTTTTATGATAGATTTTTTCAAGATTTTTGTTTTCTTTATCTTGAATTTTGTTTTCTTCAATAAAAATACGATATATTTTGTCTAAAAAGCGTTTTGAACCATCAATGCCCTTTTCATTCCAAGGAACGCTTTCGCTGACTGGTCCCATGAACATTTCAAAGATTTTTAAAACATCACTACCATATTTTTCAATAACATCATCAGGGTTAACAACATTACCTTTGCTTTTGCTCATTTTTTCGTTATTACTACCAAGCATCATGCCTTGATGAACAAGCTTTTTAAATGGTTCTTTATGAAAAACATAACTCTTATCATATAAAAATCTATTCCAAAATCTGCTATAAAGCAAATGCCCTGTTGCGTGTTCTGCACCACCAACATAAAGGTCAACAGGAAGCCAGTGCTTTAATAGTTTTTCATCAGCAAACCTTTCATTGTTATGTGGGTCAATATAACGAAGAAAATACCAACTTGAACCAGCTGAACTTGGCATGGTTGTTGTCTCTCTTCTTCCCTTTTTTCCGTTAATTTCAACATTAACCCAACTTGTTGCTTTACTTAGCGCAGATTCTCCATGTTGTGGTTTAAAATCATCAAGTTGAGGCAGTTCAAGTGGCAATTCATTTTCTGGAACAAGTTTAACCTCTCCATCTTCCATGTGAATAATTGGAATTGGCTCACCCCAAAAATGTTGTCTACCAAAAATCCATTCCCTCATCTTATATTTAACTGTCTTTTTCCCACATTTATGCTCTTCTAGCCAAGAAATCATTCTATCTGTTGCATCTTGTTTATTAAGTCCATCCAGAAAGCCCGAGTTTATATGTTCACCATCTCCAACAAAAGCATTGCTAGAAATGTCTCCACCAACAAGAACTTGTTTTATTGGCAAATTAAACTTCTTTGCAAACTCATAATCTCTTTCATCATGTGCTGGAACAGCCATTAATGCACCAAAGGCATATGTTACCAAAACATAATCAGCAATATAAATAGGAAGTTTTTCATTGTTTACCGGGTTAACAGCATATGCGCCAGTGAATACACCTGTTTTTTCTGTTGATAACTCTGTGCGTTCAAGGTCAGATTTTTTTGCACATTCAGTAATATAATTTTCAACTGCCTCTTTATTATCTGGTGTAACAATTTGTTTAACCAATTTGTGCTCTGGTGCCAAAACGCAATATGTTGCACCAAACAAAGTATCTGCTCTGGTTGTGAAAACTTGAAAAGACAAATCACTATCTGCAACCTTGAAAGTAATTTCAGCACCAACACTTTTGCCAATCCAATTCTTTTGAGTCTCAATGGTTGATGCTGGAAAATTCACATCGTTTAATCCATCTAAAAGTTTTTCAGCATATTCAACAATGTTTAATGTCCATTGCTTCATGTTTTTTCTTATAACAGGATATCCGCCACGCTCACTTTTGCCGTCAATAATTTCATCATTTGCTAAAACTGTTCCAAGTTCTTCACACCAATTAACTGGCATATCACAATATTTTGCAAGCCCTGCTTCATAAAGTTTTTCAAAAATCCACTGTGTCCACTTATAATATTCTTTATCACAAGTGGCAATTTGTTTTGACCAATCAAAAGAAAGTCCAGCATTTTTAAACTGCACAATGAAATTATTTATATTTTGATATGTAAAGGTTGCTGGGTTATTACCTGTTTTGACCGCATATTGTTCTGCGGGCAGTCCAAAGGCATCAAAACCAATTGGATGTAAAACATTATAGCCCTGCATCCTTTTCATTCTTGCAATAACATCACTAGCAGTATAACCTTTCATATGCCCAACATGAAGCCCTTTGCCTGATGGATAAGGAAACATATCTAAAACATAATATTTTGGCTTAGAAAAATCATAAACATCTGTTTTAAATATTTGATTATCTTCCCAATATTTTTTCCACTTTTTTTCTACTTCTTTGAAATTATACATTTGTCATCCTTTTATGTTTTAATATTTAATTATAAACCTTTTTTTATATTTTATCAAGTAAAAATACTTTAATTTTAAGTGTAACTTATATAAGATTAAATACATCAAAAAATTTGCCAAATTATAAAAATAAAAAACCAGTATTCACTGGCTTTTGAAACATTAAATAAAAATTTATCAATTTAAAATTTTGACTATGATGAAAAAGTTTATGCAAAACTTAATTATATTGCAATTTTATATTTTTCCTTAATATCATCAACAAATTCTTTCATTTCTTTATATAATTCATAAGGTTTTTCCACATGAGAAAAATTATATCCAATTTGTCTTGAAGATGCCATTGGGCTGGACAT
>CASEYA010000114.1 GCA_949291975.1 uncultured Christensenella sp. | reverse complement strand
TTTTTTAAATGCCCGAGGAACAAAAAATTTTCTTTTGACACGCTCTTTAAATTTCAAACTTGCTTGTTTTTCATCAAAGTTAAACGGAACAATTGCATCTGGAACAAAACTTGGCAAAAGGGAAGTTTCAGACACATAGGAACTGCCACAATATGCACATTTGCCAGAATATTCAAGCGAATTTAACACCACTTGTGCCCCACAACTTTCGCATCTTAGAACTTTGTTTTCATCTTTCCACTTTTGATATCCCTCAAAAGAGGTTGGCTTGTCTTTTATGTTATGCTTTTCATAAACATTTGACTTTTCAAAATCTTTTTGCAAGCCACAATGCTCACAAACAAGATTTTGGGTCTGTGGGTCAAAAATCATTTCACTGCCACAACCATCACATTTTGTTTGCGAACCTTCTAACACTTTGCTATTCATTTGTTACCTTTTCTCCACATTCTGGGCAGAATTTTGCCTTTGGTTTTAGTGTTGCACCACACTTTTTGCAAGTTTTAACAAGTGGAGCACCGCATTCTGGGCAGAACTTATCTTTTGCACCAACGCTTGCACCACATTTTGAACAACTTGCTGTTTGTTTTGCACCACATTCTGGGCAGAACTTTGCGTGTTCCTTTATCTTTGCGCCACACTTGATGCAAGTTGCACTTTTTTCTTTCTTTGGATTTTCTGTGTTCAATGCACCAGCAAAAGCTTGCCCCATGGTAACACCTGCACCAAGACCAACACCCATGCCAGCAAGATTGCCATCGCTTTGGTTTTGTGCAGCATCACGAAGTGCTTTTGCTGCTTGATATTGCGTGAATGTTCCAATTTTATCTTCAATAACACCCATTTTTGTTCTTTCGTCAAGAGCTTCTTCAACTTCGGTTGGCAGTGAAATGTTTTCAATTACCATTGAGCAAAGTTTAAGCCCTAAGCGCTCGAATTCAGCTTGCGAAGACTGAGTGATTGTCTTTGAAAATTCCTTATAGTTTGCAGCAAGGTCAAGAGCAGAAATCTTGCTTTCTGCAATTGAATCGCTGAAACCCTGAACCAAAAGTGGCTTTAACTGGTCAGCAACATCGCTAACAGAATAAACTTCGTTTGTTCCAAAAACTTCTTCCATGAATTTTTTTGCATCGCTAACTTTATATGAAAAAATACCAAATGCACGAATGCGCACATTTCCAAAATCTGCGTCACGCATCATAACAGGATTTTGTGTTCCCCATTTCTGCCCAACAAATTGTTTTGTGTTAACAAAATAAACTTCTGCCTTAATTCTGGAATTAAAGCCTGTTGGAAGCGACAAAAGTTTTGTTAAAAATGGAATGTTCTCGGTGGAAAGTTTATAACTTCCCGGAGCAAAAACATCGGCAATCTGCCCTTTGTGAACAAAAAGTGCCACCTGACTTGGACGAACCACAAGTGTGGAACTGTTCATAATCTCATCTCGGTCGGTAAGTGGAAAACGATAGACAATGGTGTCTTTTGATGAGTCTTGCCACTCAATAACCTCCATAAGTTGTCTTTTTAATTTACTAAACAAACCCATTATATTTCCCCTCTTTTATGTATATAATTAATTGTATCAAAAAATGCAAAAGTTTGTCAATCAAAAGATAAAGACAAATGCTTATCCACAGTAAAATTTTGTTAGAATTTTTCCCTTTGTTAAGCAGTGAAAAAGTTATCTATTTAACAAACAAATTTTTTTATGCTTTTTATATTCTTATAAAAAATTGACATTTGCAAAAAATAACAGCAAAACAATTTTACTTTTAAGATTAAAATGGTCAAATTTTGCATAAATTGTATTTTAGTGTTTATTTTGGTTGATTTTTGCAATTTTTTTTGATAAAATTTTAAACAAGAACTTTTAAAGGAGCATTTTTATGTTAATTAAAGATGGAAGAAAAGGCTCGTATATTCTTGGTGGAGTTACTCAAATTGTTTTGGCAGCACTTTGCATTTTTGTTTTAATGCCTTCTGTTTTAAGTGCGTTTGGAGTAGATGTTTCCGCTTGGAGTTGGACTGAACTGAGCAATCATATTTTGTCTGGAGAATTTGGCAACTATGTGCTTGTTGCTTTTAACGCAATTATTGTGATTATGTTTTTAATCAATCTTTTTGCACTGCTTGCAGGAAGAAGTCTGTCTGCATTTTTGCTGAAAATTTCTTCTTTGGTTGCACTTTTTCCTTTTGCAATATACGCCATGCAAACAATTTTATCAACCTTTGGCGTTGAACAATATTTTGCAGATTTTATAACCGAAAAACTGTGCATTATTCTTGCTGTTGTAAGTGCTGTTTGCCTTGTTCTTGGAATTGTTTTTAGATTTACCCTTAACAGAAACAATCCAAAAAGAGCAACAAGTTATTTAATGGCAAAAGCAGTCATTTGGCTTGCTCTTTTGCTTGTTAATTTTATTTTCTTTCAAAGCATCACTCAAGATTGGTGTTTGGTGTTTATGTATTTCCTTGGTATTCCATTCTTCTTTGTTTGGTATTTCCTTATCATGAGCATTTGGCAATTTATATCAAGCCCCAGTTTAATTGACCCAATGGAGCAAGAGTTCTACACTGGCTATCCGCAAGGCTATCCACAACCACCATATTACCCACAACAACCATATGCTCCGCAACCATATCCGCCATATCCACCTGCGCCATATCCACCATATCCATATGGAACAAGGCAAGGTCTAAGCGCTGGCGAAGAAAACAACTCAGACACTGCTAAAACTGAAACAAAAGCATCAAAAAAGACTGAAGAAGTAGCCTCTGCATTTGGTGGAGCACAAACAACAAAGAAAACAGCAGAAACCGCACCAAAAGACGCCAAGGCACAAACAACATCAATCAAAAAATCACCAGCACAAACAAAAACAGCCGAGACAAACACCACATCAACAAACACAGCCACGGCAGAAAACAAGGTTGCACCAAAGCCTGCTACCAAACTGCCACCAAAATTGCCACCAAAATTGCCACCAAAACTTGCTCAAAAAATGGCAGAGCAAAAAACAAGTGAAAGCGTAACTACCGCTGAAAACACAAATGCTGATAAAAACGGCAACAATCAAGGTGGTGAACAAAAATAACAGAAATAAAGAGAGAGTTTTTTCTCTCTTTTTCTGTTTTATGTATTTCATGTCTAATTAAAAAAATACCGCAAAACAAAATTATGGACTTAAAACATAAGCGCTTTTTAAGTTATGTTCACAGCAAAAAATCTCTTTATCTATCTTGGCAAAAAAATATTTTATTCACAAAATTGTTGTCAAACAAATTATAAAAATTAGTTTAGCATAAAAAACATAAAAACAAAAAACAAGCAAAGACAAGATTGCATATAAAACTATATGAGTTTTTGGAGTGAATACATAAAAGATTTAAAGAGTTTGCAAAAAGGTGGAGCAAAAGTTTATTCCATTGGCGAAAGTGTGCTTGGCAGACCCATTTTTTGTGTGCA
>CASEYA010000113.1 GCA_949291975.1 uncultured Christensenella sp. | reverse complement strand
TTTGCTACATAATTTATTAAAATTAATCAAAAAAATATTTGTAAATTTTTAACACTTTTTTAAAATTTTGTGCATATACTAAATGAGTTTAAAAAAATCATTTGACAAAATGATTATTTTATGATATCATAATAAAACTAAGTAACAGAAGGTGGTGAGAAAGAGATGACAATGGTAATCGTTGGCAAGGACGAAAGCATTGAAAGCGCATTAAAGCGTTTCAAGCGTAAATGTCAAAAAGACGGCATAATCGGCGACCTTCGTAAAAAAGAAGCCTATGAAAAACCAAGCGTAAAGCGTAAGAAAAAAGAAGAAGCAGCACGCAAGAGAAACAGAAAATAAATCTACGAAAGTAGATTTTTTCTTTTTATTGGTGCTATGCAGGTATTATGCAGGTGCTATGCACAAAAATTTGCGAATAGTTTTATTAATTTTTAAAGGAAAATTTAAAAATTAGAATAGGGTTTGTTATTTGGTTGCTTTTTTAAAACAATTTGTGATAAAATTCTAAACAAAGGAAAAACAAATGTTAGCAAAAGTAAAAAGTTTGGGGCTTGTGGGAATTCAGGGCTATGAAGTTCGTGTTGAAGCAGACCTAAATAACGGACTTCCAAAGTTTGATATTGTTGGGCTTCCTGATGCAAGCATAAAAGAAAGTAAAGAGAGAATTAGAAGTGCAATTAAAAACAGCAACTTCAGGTTTCCTATCACAAAAGTAACGGTAAACCTTGCACCAGCAGATGTAAAAAAAGAAGGGCCAATCTATGACCTGCCAATTGCGGTTGCTCTGCTTGTTTGCACAGAAGAAATTATATGTGAAAACTTGAAAGATTTCACCTTTATTGGCGAACTTTCTCTTGATGGTTCCATTCAAAAAGTGGCAGGTGTTTTGCCAAGTTTAATTACAGCCAGAAAACTTGGACATAAAAAAATTGTTATTCCAAAAGAAAACAGCCTTGAAGCAAGTTTTATTGATGGAATAGATGTTTATGGTGTGTCTAACTTGCAAGAGGTTGTTGAACTTTTAAATGGAACAAAAACCATTGATATAGTTCCTAAAAGAAAATTTGCAGAACTGCAAACAGAAGAAATTCAATCAAATGACTTTTGTTACATTCGTGGGCAAGCACAAGCAAAGCGTGCGCTTGAAATTGCATGTGCTGGTGGGCACAATGTTTTAATGATTGGGCCGCCGGGTGCAGGAAAAACAATGCTTGCAAGAAGTATTCCAACCATTATGCCAGATTTAACTTTTGATGAAGCCCTTGAGGTAACAAAAATTCACAGCATTGCGGGAACGCTAGATTTAAACGAAGGCATTGTTTGGCAAAGACCTTTTCGTTCGCCACACCACACAACAACAATAATTGCCTTAACTGGTGGAGGAAGAACGGCAAAACCAGGGGAGATAAGTCTTGCTCATAATGGTGTTTTGTTTTTGGACGAACTTCCTGAATATAACAGACATACCATAGAAACGCTAAGACAACCGCTGGAAGATGGAATTATTACCATTGCAAGAAATATTGCCACCATTGAATACCCTGCATCTTTTATGCTTGTTGCCAGCATGAACCCTTGCCCTTGTGGTAACTTTGGAAGCAGAAAAAGAGAGTGTAAATGCACACCAAGCAGCATTGCAAAATATCTGGGGAAAATCAGTGGGCCACTTCTTGACCGCATTGATTTGCACATAGAAGTTGATGACATTGCCTATGAAGATTTGGTTGCCAAAGACCACCTCGAAGAAAAAAGCGAAAAGATAAAAGAAAGGGTAAACAAGGCACGCAACATTCAACTTAGGCGCTATAATAACAGCACTCACTTTTGTAACTCTAAAATGACAAATGCAGAAATGAAAAGGTTTTGCGTTTTAGATAAAGAGTGCGAAGATTTAATGCAACAGGCTTTTGACAGTCTTGCACTGAGCGCAAGGGCATACAGCAGAATTTTAAAGGTTGCCAGAACCATTGCTGACCTTGAAGGAGAAGAGAACATCAAACTTGAACATCTAGCAGAGGCAATTGGATATCGTTCTCTTGATAAAAAATATCAGTTTAGATAAAATATCAAATATAACCTTTATGTTAGAAAATTTTTAATACAAATTTTTTAACATAAAGAGTTGTTATGTAAATCTCTAAAAGTGCTTATTAAAAAATAATAGTTTTACAAAAATAGAAATATATTAAAAAAAAACTTTAAAATTTGTTTTGTTAAATTTAAAATGCAGAAGGTCATATGTTAGAAAAAACTTATCTTTTATTGTCACAAGCAAATGTATCTTCAAAAAAGATTTTGGAATACATAGACATTTGTGAAGGTTCAGACCAAGCGTTTGAATGTTTGCAGAAAAGTTCAAATTTTGAACTTTTTTCGTCAAAAGAAATTGAGCAAATTAAAAATATAATAAATCAAAACAGGTTAAAAGAGTTTGAGTTTGGACTTGATAAACTTGGTATAAAATATATCACATATGAAAATGAAAAATTTCCTGAAAGATTAAAACAAATATATGACCCACCTGCAATTCTTTACTATCGTGGCAACATTGATATTTTAAGCGAAGACTCAATTGCCATTGTTGGAAGCAGAGTTTGCACCCGCTATGGCATGGAGCAGACCAAAATCTTTTCAAGCAACCTTACAAAAGCGGGGTTTGTGATTGTAAGTGGACTTGCCGAAGGCATAGACTCAATTGCACAGAAAGAGTGTGTAGAAAATGGTGGAAAAACCATTGCTGTATTAGCGGGCAAACTTAACAATATCTATCCATTCATAAATGAAAATCTTGCAAACGAAATAGTCAAGAAAGGCGGAGTTTTAATCAGCGAACTTAACCCGTCTGCAATCATAAAAGGCTATCATTTTATTCAGAGAAACAGAATCATTGCTGGACTGGCTCTTGGTGTGTTTGTTCCAGAAGCCAGCGAGAAAAGTGGTTCTCTTTCCACTGTTAATTTTGCAATTGAAAATGGCAGACAGATTTTTGCGCTTCCAGGTCAAGTTAACAGTTCAAAAAGCATGGGAACAAACAGATTGATAAGAAGTTTGCAAGCATGCTGTGTTCTAGAGCCTAATCACATTATTGAGCAGTTTCCACAATTCAAAAAACAAAGGCAAGAAAAACAAAAGGCAGTGCAACTTGATTTAAACGAACAAATGGTGCTTTCCTTTTTAGAAAATGAAGAAATGCACTATGAGAAAATCTTGGAAAAATCACAAATGGATTCAAAAAGTTTAAACAGTCTGTTGACAAGAATGGAAATTCGTGGTTTAATAGTAAGGTTAGCAGGAAATAGTTTTGCAAGAAAAGTATAAGCAAGTTTTGTGCATATACAGGCAAAAAGTCAATAAACTATGCGCAAAAACTTGTTTTATGGCAAATAAAGCGGGGGAATGAATGAGTAATTTAGTAATAATCGAGGGAATTGGTAAGCGAGAAACAATTCAAAAATATTTGGGTAAAGATTTTGAAGTTGTAGCAACAAAGGGGCATGTTCGAGATTTGCCAGTTAAAACTTTGGGCATAAACATGGATAATCATTTTGAGCCAAAATATGAAATCATGGCGGACAAGAAGGATATCATTAAAAAATTGAAAGAAAAAGCATCAAAAGCAGACAACATCTTTCTTGCAACCGACCCAGACCGTGAGGGTGAAGCAATCAGTTGGCATATTGCATATATTTTAAACTTGAACTGTCAGGATAACATAAGAATTGAATTCAATGAGATTTCGAAAAGTGCAATTACAAAAGCTCTTGAAAAACCAAGAGCAATAGATATCGACCTTGTAAACGCTCAACAAGCACGCCGTGTTCTTGACAGGTTGGTGGGTTATAAAATTTCGCCAATCATCAGCAAAAAAATTCAACCCAAACTGAGTGCGGGGCGTGTTCAATCGGTAACGCTTGAACTTGTTGTAGACAGAGAGCGTGAAATTCAAAATTTTAAGCCAGAGGAATATTGGAATATCTCGGCACTTCTTGAAAAGCAAGATAAATCTGCACAGTTTTCAGCAAGCCTTGCTTTAAAAGATGGGAACAAAATAAAAGTTGAAAACGAACAGCAAAAGAACGAAGTGCTAAATGGAATAGAAAATGCAGTGTGGAAAATTTCCAACATCAAAAAAAGTGTGACAAAATCAAATCCTCCTGCACCATATATTACCAGCACCATGCAACAGGATGCGCTTAACAAACTTGGCATGAACCTAAAAAGAACCAGTCAAGCAGCCCAAAAGCTTTACGAAGGTGTTGAACTTGAAGGAGAGGGAAAAACCGCTCTTATAACCTATATAAGAACAGACTCTGTTCGTGTGTCACCACAGATGCAACAGATTGCAAAAGATTTTATCATAAAAGAATATGGCGAAAAGTTTGTGCCAGAAAAGTTTAATATCTATAAATCTAAAAAGAGCGCACAAGATGCCCACGAAGCAATCAGACCTGTTCATCTTGAAATTAAGCCAGACAACATAAAGGGTCAGGTTGAAAGCGATTTATATAAACTTTATAAGTTAATCTACGAAAGATTTCTTGCCAGTCAAATGACACCAGCAACTTTTAACAGTGTTGCAGTTGATATTGATGCAAATAACTATACTTTCAGGGCAAATGGAAAGACACCAATTTTTGCAGGATATACCAAGGTATACGAAGAATATTCGCCAAAAGATAAAGAAGACAGCGAGCAAAAAACATTGCCACCACTTCAAGAGGGCGAGCAGGTAAATCTTGACAGCATCAAAGCCGAACAAAAATTTACCAAGCCACCAGCAAGATACACAGAGGCAAGCCTTGTTAAAACAATGGAAGAAAAAGGAATTGGAAGACCTGCAACCTATGTGCCAACCATTACCAACATTGAAAACAGAGCATACACCGAAAAAGAGGGCAAGCAAATCAAACCAACCGAACTTGGCTGTGTTGTGTGTGATACTTTGAAAAAATATTTTCCAGATATAATGGATATCACATTCACAGCAAAAATGGAAGATACCCTAGACGAGATTTCAACTGGCAAAGACCAGTGGCAAGAGGTAATTGAAGATTTCTATAAAGACTTCAAAGTTGAACTTGAAAATGCCAGCGGAACGCCAGATAAGGTAGAAATGCCCGTTGTTGAAAGCGATGTTATTTGTGATAAATGTGGTGCAAAGATGATAATAAAAATGGGCAGATATGGAAAATTTCTTGCTTGTCCAAACTATCCAGAATGTAAGAACATCAAAAATTATGA